>DASPGK010000360.1:0-7959 GCA_035620655.1 Candidatus Krumholzibacteriia bacterium | reverse complement strand
AGGCTTCACCTTCGTCACCACCACGGACTTCTTCACCGGATCGTCGGCCTGCATCGACCGCGTCGCGCGGACGGCGACCCTCAACGTCGCTTCGCTGGGCACGGACCCGGTGGCGCGTCACTTCAACGGCAAGGTCTACGTCGTCAATCGTAGTGTGGCGAGCAACATCCAAATCCTGAACCCGGCCGCCGGGTTCGCCACCATCGATCAGTGGTCCACCGGTAACGGCTCCGGCCCCCATGACATCTACGTCCGCCCCGACGGTGTCACCGCGTACATCACGCGCTACGACATGACCACATTGCTCAAGATGAATCTCACCACCGGCGCCACGCTGGCGACCATCAACCTCTCCGCCTTCGCGGATGCCGACGGGATCCCCGAGATGGATCAGATGTTCTGGCAGAACGACATGCTCTTCGTCACCGTGCAGCGACTCGATCGCAACAACTTCTACGCCCCCACCGGCACGAGCTACCTGGTCAAGATCGACATGACCACCGACACCGTGGTGGACATGGACCCTGGCACGTTGGGGGTGCAGGCCGTGCCGCTCGTTCGCACCAACCCGTACTCCGAGATCGTCGACAAGCTGTCGGGCGGCAAGGTGTGGTTTTCGGCGGTGGGATTCTTCGGCGTCAACGACGGCGGCATCATCGAAACCGGCGCCGCCGATCCCCACACCCAGACCGTCATCCTGACCGAGGCCGCCGCGGGCGGCGACATCCTGGATGTGGCGCGCTTCACGCTGGACAAGTCGTTCGCGATCGTCGCCAACGCGTCGTTTCAAACCGAATTGATCGCGTTCAACCCGCAAACCGGCGCAAAAATCGGTCCGACCATCTACAACCCGGGCGGCTACGACTTGAGCGACATCGAAGTCGGTCTCGACCTCTTGGTGGCGGATCGCAAGGCGACCAACCCCGGCATTCGCTTCTTCGACCCCTCGACGCACGCGCAGCAGACGGTCAACCCCGTCAGCACGGGGTTGCCGCCCTTCGACGTCCTCGAGCAAGTCGAGCTCCCCGTGGGTGTGGGCGACACGCCCCCCGCCGCCGCACTCGGCCGGAACTACCCCAATCCCTTCAACCCCGACACGTCGATCCCCTTCTCGCTCGCGCGTGCGGGTCGCGCGACTCTCACGATCTACGACGTGAACGGGCGCTTCGTGGCCATGCTTCTCGACGAGCATCGCGGCGCGGGCGAGCACGTCGCGCGTTGGGATGGCCGCGACGCGGCCGGGCGCGCGTCGTCATCGGGCGTCTACTTCGCGCGGCTTCAGGCGAATGGGATCGTTGCGACCCATAAGCTCGTGCTGCTCAAGTGAGTGGACCCCGACGCGGACGTGGTCGCCCTGTGGGGTCGAGACGATCCGTAAAATTTCCATGTGACGGTTCGGGACTTCGTGTGTCCGAAGGGTAGGACGGAACCATGAAGCTCCCGAACCGCCATCGATTCGCCACCCTGACCGCCCTCGCGGTCCTCCTGGCCGGAATGACCACCGGATGCCTCACCCTGTGCGAGGCCTTGCTGGGGATCGAGCCCGAGCCCGGCAAGGACTTCGTCGTCGTGGTTCCGGCCGGCGAGCAGGCGACGCTGGCGGACGCACTCTATTGGCTCTCCCGAATCACGTTGTGCCTGGACGAGATCGCCGCCGAGGGCGGGGGCATCGCCCCCACGGGCGTGTACTGCCGGACCTCGCGCGATTTCCGTGGGAGCGAGCCGACCGCCACGGCGGAACTCGTCACCTCCGCGTCGACGGCGCCGGGGCGCTATTTCATTCCCTACCGCTACGCCGATCCGACCACTTTCATCACGGGCACCGTCGACCTGACCGTCGAAGAGAACCAGAGCGGGGTCGTCGCCGAGTTGTACATCACCTCCAAGACCGAGGTCCCGGTGGTGAACGAGCCCGTGATCACCTACGGATGCTTGAGCACGTCGCCCGCGAGCGATCCGATCGTTGAGTACCGCTGGTGGTTCAATTACAACGGCAATCCGTCGTCGACGCCCTCGGAGGTCACGACCATTTGCACGAACAGCACGGTGTACACGACGCCGGGCACGAAGACGGTCCGCTTGGTGGTTCGCACGCAGAGCGGCAGCGAGGCCGAAGACATCCAAACCTTTACCGTACTGGGTGCACGATGACCTGGAAGCGCGGCATACTCTTTCTGATCGCGGTGCTCTTGTGGGCCGGCTGCGGCGACGACGACTCGACCGGAAGCGGCGAACCGGTCAATCCGGTCGATATCAACGGCGCCCTCGTGATCCCCTCCGCGTGGGCGGGGACCTGGGAGATTACGCTGACCTTCCGCGACTGCGCGACCGACCAGATTCGCTCGCAGGAAGTGATCACGTCGCTCGCGTGTCCGGGCGACACGCTGGTCAACCCGTTCGTCGCCATCTTCGAGGACTGCGACGGCACCCGCACCGGCAACCACCTCGAGGCGAGCTGCCACTACCAGAACGCGAGCGGCGCCTGCCAGATCACGATGGACCTGGACTTCACGATGGACGTCAACGGCAACTCGCTCTCGGGTAGCGGCACCATCCAGACCACCGCCACCCCCGAGTGCGGGACGTTCTTCACCGCCGGGTGCGAAGAGGTCGTCATCTCCGGCACCCGCTTGAGCACCGACACCTCGACGTGTCCGAACATTGCCGTGACGCACCCCGCCCGGCGCGCGTTCCTGCGCTAGCGATCGCCCCTACCTCGCCGACGCCAGCGCCGTCGCGATTTGCTTCAGTTCCGGAAGATCGCGGTCCGCGTCGCGCCAGTACTTCCGAGCCGCCTCCAGCTCGCGCTTCGCGCCCGCCGCGTCGCCTTTGTGATCGAGCACGAGCGCCATCGCGAGATGGCTGCCGCCGTAGGCCGCGTCGTGGTCGAGCATTTGCTGCGCGGTGTATTCCGCCAGGTCCCAGTCTCCCCCCTCGCGCGCGCTGCGCGCCATCGTCTCGAGACGAAACAACGCCTGTGTCCACGCGTCGGGGCCCGGCGCGGCACGCAGGGCCTGCTGCGCCTCCTTGAGAATGCGCCCGGCTTCGTCGGTCTGGCCGGTCTCGAGGAGCAATTCGCCGCGCGCCGCGACGACCCAGCCCTCGACCATCGAGCGTCTGGGCACGATGCCCGGCGTCACGACCGGGACCTTCTCCAATTCACTCTCCGCCGACATGAGCTCGAGTCGAGCTTCCGGAATGCGCCCCAGCCCGATCAGCGCCTGGGCCGCGAGCGCGTACCCCACCGTGCGCGACTGCGCATACGGGAGCTCCAGCATGGCGCGCGCCGCTTCCAGCGCCTCGTCGTAGCGCGCGCGATGGATCAAGAAGGCGGGCAGGATGCGCGTGTTGAACGCGCGGTAGGCGTCGCGGCCGCCCAGTGCGACGGCTTCGCGCATGGTCGACTCCGCGAGGCTCATTTGTCCCTTGTGCTGGTAGCAGGTCGCGAGCAGGTCGAGGTTGTGCGTGTGGTGCCAGTCGAAGGACGGATCGATGTTCTCGGCCTTGTAATATGCGTTCTCCAGCGCGTCGGCCTTCTTGAACTCGACGATGGCGTCGTCGATGCGACCCACGCGCCGCAGGTCGTGCCCCCACATGTGGGCCGCGTGCGGAATCGACGGCGCCATGCGCGCGAACACTTCGCCGTGCTCGAGCGCCTTGTCGATCAGCCCGATCGTTTCGTACGAATGAACGAGGTAGTGGTGCGCGCTCGCATGGTTGGGAACGAGCCGGAGGACTTGGTCGTAATACGCGACGGTGGCCGCGGTGCCGCGCTGCCCGCGTCCCGCCGCGTTGGCCTCCTGCGCGTTGCCCGCCAGCAGCCACAACTGCGGATCGTCGATGTCGATCGCGAGGGCGTCGTCGACGACCTTGCGATACGCCTGGAGCTTCGCCGTGTCTTCGATGTTCTCCATGGCCGCGAGCTGCGCCTCGCGGATCGCGATACGCCGGCGTTCGCGGTCGCTGGCCTTGGGTGCGAGCGCTTTCGCCTTTTCGAAATAGAGTTTCGCGCCCGCCGGATCGTCCAAGCCGGAGTGCGTGCGGCTCAAGCCGACGTACGCCATGGCGAGATCGGGATCGAGACGCAGCGCCTGGTGAAAGGACCGCGAGGCCTCGATCCATACGTACGACTCGAGGTAGTTGAGGCCCTGGTTGTAAAAGGCCTGGGCGTCCTTGGACGTCGTCGCCACCGTCTCGCGCGAGTTGCCAACCCCCTTGCGCAGACCGACCTCGCGCTCGAGGAGGTCGACAGGGACGTAGCTGGGCGGCGCCGCGCACGCGGCGTGGGAGTCGTCTTGGGCCCGTACCGGTGCTGCAACGATCGAGAGGAAAGACAGAAGGACGACGACTCGGTTCATGGTTGCACGCTCCTGGAAGTACTCGCTAGAAGATCCTCGAAAAGAGAAAACGCTGGATCACGTAGGCGAACGCGATGCAGGCCGGGAGCGTGAAGACCCACGCCAGCACGATCTTCCACGCCACGCCCCAGCGGACGGCCGAGAGCCGCTTGGTCGATCCCACGCCCATGATAGTCGACGTGATCACGTGCGTCGTGCTCACCGGCAAGCCGGCGTGGCTCGCTCCCAGGATGATCGCGGTGGCGGCCGTCTCGGCGGCGAAGCCGTGCACCGGCTCGAGCCGCAGCATCTTCATTCCCAGCGTGCGGATCACCTTCCATCCGCCGAGCGCGGTACCCAGGCCCATCGCGACCGCGCACATCAAGACCACCCAGGTGGGCACTTCGATCGATTCGATCAGCCCGCCGCTGAACAGCGAGAGCGTGATGATGCCCATCACCTTCTGCGCGTCGTTGGAGCCGTGGCTAAACGCCATGAACGCGGAGGAGACCAACTGCAAGCGGCCGAAGTTTCGATTGATGGCCCACGGCGAGTAGCGCCCGAAGACCAGCAGGATGAGCCGCATCAGCACGTAACCGATCGCGAGGCCTAGAACGGGCGAAATGAGCAGCGCCAGAAGGATCTTCTTGATGCCGGCGTCGTTGAGAACGCCCCATCCCGCGTACGCACCTGCCGCCCCGATCAGACTGCCAATCAGCGCGTGCGAGGCACTCACCGGAAGCCCGAGGACCGTCATCGCGCCGTTCCACAAGAAGCCGGTAACCAGCGCGCTCGCCACCACCACCTGACTCACCGCGGACGGATCCACCACTCCGGTGCCGATGGTCTTCGCCACCTCGGTCGATACCAGCGCGCCCAGCACATTCATCACCGCGGCGAGCATCACGGCACGCTGCGGCGAGAGCACGCGCGTCGATACCACGGTAGCGATCGAATTGGCGGAGTCGTTCCAGCCGTTGCTGACGTCGAAGAGGACCGCCAGCACGACCGTTACGATGACGATCTCAAGCATGCTTTAGAACGACGGACTCGAGCGTGTTGGCGACGTCCTCGCAACGGTCGGTGGCCAATTCGATGTGCTCCAGGATCTCCTTCCACTTGATGATGACGATGGGATCGCGCTCGTGCTCGAACAGCTCGCCGATGGCCTCGCGGAAAATCAGGTCCGCGTCGTTCTCCAGCCGGTTGATCTCGATGCAGTCCTTGAGCACGGACGGGTACTTCTTGCGCTTGAGCTCCTGAAACGCGTGCCGAACCACCTCGCAGCTGGCCTCCAGCGACCTGGCCAGCTTGATCGCGCCCGGCCGGGTGGAGGCGACGCCGAACAGCTGGACGCGGTCACCCGCGGCCCACAGGAAGTCGAGGACGTCGTCGAGCGAGGTGGCGAGCGCGTGGATGTCCTCGCGATCGATCGGCGTCAGAAACGTCTGGCTCAGCCGGCTCATGATCTCGTGCGTGAGTTCGTCGTTGTCGTGCTCGATGTCGTGGATCCGCTTGATGCGGGCGTCCAAGTCGTCGAAGCGTTCGAATAGCGCGACGAGCTGGGTCGACGCGTCGATCAGGTTCTGCGACGACTTCTCGAAGATGTCGAAGAAGTTGATTTCTTTGGGAAACAGTTTGATCGCCATGGGCCCTCCGGGGTGGATCCGTCTCGCGGCACCGAACGGGCATCATAAAGAATCCGTAAAGAAATGGCAACGCGTGCTGGAAAACCGCGCCGGGACTACGGCATCAGTCGCTTGACCAATTGAATCTGACCGGTGTGATAGAGATCGTGCGCGGCGATACCGACCACCAGGCCGCGGGTGTCGAACCGGGTCCCGCGCGGTCGAGCACCCAGGTCGCGGCTCGAGAGCGCCGCCACCGCGGCGCGCAGGCTCTTGTGCGTTTGTACGAGAAGTGCGATGTCCGCCTTCCACGCCGCTTCGGTGGCCTTGCCCCGCTCCGGCCGCGCGAACCAGTTCGATCCCTCGAGCGGAAACGAGCCGCGCTTCTCTCCCAGGAGCCGCCGCCGCACGGCGTACTTCCAGTACGCGGCGTGAACGACGAGCTCCCACACGTTGTGGCGACCGCGTCCCGGCCGCCACGCCGCTTCCTTCGCGGTCACGCCCCGTAGGGCACCCCTCAAGTTGGTCCCGTGCCACGCACGGCGCTCGAAGGCCTGGTCGATCATCTCCAGCAAAACGTCGATTTCCGGGCCCGGCATCGCGCACCTACTTCTTCTTGAACTTCGCCGCTTCCTCGGAGCCGCCGGTCGCGTTGCCCGCGCTGTACGAGTGCGCGCCGGCTCCCGCGAGCTTGCCGTCCTTGACGATCAGATACTCGTTGCGAATCGCTTTGCGGTCGAACCAGCACTCGAGAATCTCGCGCACTCCGGCCGCGTAGCGCGCCTGTGCGGAAAGGCTCGTCCCCGACACGTGCGGCGTCATGCCGTGGTGCGGCATCGATCGCCACGGGTGGTCTTTGGGGGCTGGCTGCGGGAACCACACGTCGCCGGCGTAGCCCGCGAGCTGGCCGTCGCGCAGCGCGCGCGCGACCGCGTCGCGGTCGCAGATCTTGCCGCGCGCCGTGTTCACCAGGTACGCACCGCGCTTCATCTTGCCGATGAGCGCGTCGTTGAACATATGCTCGGTCTCGGGGTGGAGCGGCGTGTTGATGGTCACGACGTCGCAGATGCGCACCATCGACTCGACGCTGGGATGGAACACGAGGTTGAGCTCCTGCTCGACCGCGGCCGGGAGCCGGTGGCGGTCCGTGTAATGAAGCCGAACGTCGAAGGGCTTGAGCCGGCGCAGCACGGCCAGCCCGATGCGCCCCGCGCCCACCGTCCCCACCGACATGCCTTCGATATCGTACGAGCGCGCCACGCAGTCCGCGATGTTCCAGCCGCCCTTGATCACCCAGTCGTACGACGGAATATAGTTGCGCACGAGCGATAGAATCATCATCACGACGTGCTCGGCCACACTGATGCTGTTGCAGTACGTCACTTCCGCGACCGTGATGCCGCGGTCCATCGCGGCCTGCAGGTCGACGTGGTCGGAGCCGATGCCGGCCGTGATGGCGAGCTTCAACTTGGGCGCCTTGGCGATGCGCGCCGCGGTCAGGTACGCGGGCCAGAACGGCTGCGAGATCACGATCTCCGCGTCGGAGAGCTCCCGATCGAAGGTCGAGTCGGCGCCATCCTTGTCGGACGTCACGACCAGCGTGTGTCCGTTCGCCTCCAGGAACTTGCGCAGCCCCAGCTCGCCGGAGACGGAACCGAGCAGCTCGCCCGGCTTGAAGTCGATCTGCTTCGGCGAGGGCATCGATTGCCCGCCCGGATAGCGATCGAGCTTGGGGAGGGTCCCGATGGCGTAGCTCGTCGGGTATCCGTCCACGGGATCGTCGTACAAAACGCACAGTACTTTACTCATGGCTCACCGTTCCTCTCGATATGGTCGAAGCCGGGAGTATACACCTTCACTGGTCCAGCATGTAGATTTGCCACAAATCGCGCGAGCTCGTGTGCAGGAAGGGCGCAATCGCGAGGCGCCCGGTGGGGCCGATCGACTTCTCCAGATGCTTGAGCTCCCGAAACTTCTCCTGTGTCCCCGCGGGC
>DASPGK010000359.1:0-12876 GCA_035620655.1 Candidatus Krumholzibacteriia bacterium | reverse complement strand
GCCGGATTCGTGGCGGAGTTGGGGCGCGGTCGGCGTCGTGTTGAGGTCGTAAATGCGCAGGCCTGGGAACTCGGCGAACAGGATTCCCGCCGACGAAATCTGGAACGTGTGCGCGGAAGCAAACCCGTCGGGCAAGACGATCGGGTTGGCCGGGTCGAGGATGTCGACGATGCGGCTGTCGTTGCCGCCCGTGTTGCCGTCGCACGTGTACAGGTACTGGCCCCACGTCTTCACGTCGAAGCCGGGAATACCCGCGATCTGCGCGGTGATGCGCATGTCGGCCGGATCGGTCACGTCGACGATGTACACCTTGTCGTGGTTGTCGCCGACGATCGCATACTCGCGCAGCGTCGTCTGATCGACGTAGCCCACCACGTTGACCAGAAAGATGCTGTTGGGGAGGTTGGTGCGGCCGACCAGCTGGACGTCGACGGCCGCGGACGCGGCGGTCCCCGCGACCATCGCGAAGCCGGCGGCCATGGTCGCCGCGGCGCGCGGAGTATGGGCGGACAGCGGCTTCATCGATGCGACGACTCTACCGCATCGATCTTCACTTGAGCAATACCAGGCGTCCCGTGTCGACGGCCCCGTTGGCTGCGAGTCGCACGAAATAGACCCCCGAAGCGACGCGCCGGCCGCCGCCGTCGGCGCCGTCCCAGCGCGTCTCGTGGCGACCCGCGGGCGCGCGGCCGCGGGCCAGGACGCGCACGAGGGCTCCGTCCACGTCGTACACCGCGAGCGATACGTCGCCCTCGCGCGCGACTTCGTACGCGATCGTGGTTGAGGGGTTGAAGGGGTTGGGGTAATTGCCGACGAGGCGCGCCGTCTTGGCGCCCGGCGTCGCGACGACACTGGACGGCACGCCGGCGAAGTCCTCGACCGCGAAGAGATAGAGCCCGTTGTCGCTATCGGACGCGTACACGATACCGCCCGGCCCGAACGGGTAGACGCCGTAGCATCCGTTGTATCCGTCGCCGTTGCGCAGGGGGGCGGTGTCGTAGGTGTCGAGCAGCTCGGGGGCGGCCGGATTCGACACGTCGTAGACCCGGAAGCCGGCCGAGTAGTGGGACACGAACGCGAAGTTCCCGATGATGTAGAGGTTGTGGATCGTCGACACGGGGTCGAACAGGCTGCCCACTTTCACCGGAGCCGCCGGGTTGGAGATCAGCCACACCGTGAGGTCTTTCTCGAGCCCGGTCGCGAGCTCGTCGCACACGTAGAGGTAATTGCCGTCTTCGGTCGCATCGCCGCTGTGGTGATAATTGATGGTCGGGTCGGTAATCGAACCCAGCAACTGCCGGCTGTTGATGTTCGAGATGTCCCAGATGCGCGTCACCCCGTCGTAGCCGTGGAAGTCGTACAGGCGGTCGTGTTCGACGTCGACGGTGGAATCGTGGCCCCCGGACGTGCCGTCGTACCAGAGGTAGCCCGCGGGCGTGGGGTCGGCGTTGAGATCGTAGCAACGCAGGCCCGGGATCTCCGCGAACAGATACCCGTCGGGATGAATCGCGAGCGCGTGCGCGTTGGTGAACGCGGGCGAGATGATCGGGTTGTCGAAATCGGTGATGTCGATGGCGCGGCTCGATGCGCCCGTGTGACCGAAGCCGCCCTCGCAACAATAGATGTAGTTTCCCCACACCTTGACGTCGAAGCCGAACACGCCGGTGCCCGTGATCACCTTGCGCACGAACGGATTGGTGGGGTCGGTGACGTCGATGATGATGGGTCCGCTGTCCCAGTCCCCGACCACGGCGTAGTCACGGCCGTCGCGCTCGAACCCCCACACGTTGCAGAACTGATCGCTCCCGGTCGGCTTGATCTGCCCGACCAGCGTGATGTCGCCGCGCGCGGCCCAGGCCGCCGGAGCGAGAGCCGCCACCAGCACTCCGGCCACGAGAATCTCACGGAACACGGGCTTCGATTGGGTGTGCATGGCCGAACGTTATCCGCGAGACGCGGCCCGGTCAATCCATACCGGTGGATAGGGAATGGTCACGATCCGTCGTCCGCCTGCGCCATCTTCGCTTCCACCCGGCGCACCAACTCGCCGGCTTGCTCGCGCAACGCCGGCCCTGCCAGGGGCGCTTCGGGGGTGGCGGCGGGTGCGCCCACGACGAGCGACGCTCCCGGCGGCCCGCCGGTGAAGCGCGCCGAGGTGTCGTAAAGCCACACGCCCGCACGCGCCGGGTCGGCTCGCCAGGCCGCGGTGGCCGTACCGGCCGGGTCCCAGAAGAACACGATGCGCGGATCGGCGGCGCGGCCGGCCAGGACGGCGGCGCGCAGCGACGAATCCGAACCGCGCAGCACGACGTAGGCGCGCAGGCGCTTGCTCGGGTTGCCCCTGATGACCGCCGCGACGGTGTCGAGCACCGCGGCCGACGACTCCCCGTCGATGGGAAGTACCGCGACCATGCGCACGGTTCCTTGCGCGAGGTTCAGAAACGCGGCGATGTGGACGAACTTTTCGATGCGGCGAACATCCGGCGGGGCGCCACCGGTGGCGGTGGGCGGGTCGGCAGCCGACGCGAGCGCCGCGGCCGCGACGGCGGCAACGGCCAGAGCGACGATGCCATTGCGACGGTTGAAAGCGCTCATACGACGGGGGCGGTCACGGGTACTTCAGGGGAGCGACACCATTATACCACTCGTGCAGCCACCGTCGCCATCGATCAATCGGCCCCCGAGGGTTTCGCTACCACTCGACGCGCTGCGAGGTACCGCAGCCCGGACCCAGCAACAGTGCATTCAATAGTAGACGCTCGGCGCCGTGGAAGTAGCCGCGGAAGTTCGGGGTCGAAACGAACACGATCACCTGTCCGCTCCCGACCGCGTCGCGCGCCGCGTACACGCTCTCGGACCAGCGCGCGCGCGCTTCCTCCCAGAACAGGCCGGACAAGCGCAGGCGATCCGCGGGCGCCAATCGCGCCGGCACCTGCGTCGCTTTGGTGACGAAGGTGCGATTGGTGTTGAGCAAGGCCGGAATCGTCTTGGGGCAGCCGAACGCCAGCCAGTGCTCCTCGTCGAGATCGACCGCGACGATGGCGCCGCGCGGCGCGAGCTTTCTCGCGACCTCGTCCTCGCGCTTACGCGATTCGAGGTCGCCGGATTCCTTTTCGTCTTTCTTCTCTTCGGCCTGGGCGGGTTTCTTGGCTGCGCCGGGTCCCCACAGTGACAGGCTGTCGACTACGGGCGAAAAAGCGCTCTTGGCGAGCGCGAGCGACGCCACGTAGTCGGGCAGGTCCTTGAGCACCTGATCGCGCATCCGCACCGACGCGATCGCGACCGACGTGTCGGCGAGCATGGCCGCGCCCGCGCCGTCGGCGACCAGCGTGCCGCCCGCCTCGACCCAGGTCTTGAGATTCTCGATACCGGATTTGCGCAGCACGCCCCGGTAGGCCTCGACCCCGCCGGAATAATCGGGGAGAACGATCACGTTGTACTTGGATAGGTCGGTGTCCGCGACGCGGGTCACGTCGACGATCGAGGTACGCACGCGGAAGCGGCTGTCGAGCAGGTGCCAGGTCGCCCCGAAGCTGGTCGAGTTGGTGCCGGTGCCCGCGACCAGCGCGATCCTCGGTGCCACGAGGAGCGAGAACTCGTTGCCGCCGAGGTCGGCGTAGGCACCCGACGCGAGGCCCCCGTCGACGCCGATCACAACGACGCCCGCCGCTTCCGCGAGCGCGCGCAGCTTCGTGACGTCGAGGCCGGGGTTGCCGGCGCGCCGCACGAGGAAGCTCCCGCGCGGCATCACCGTCTCGCCGGCGCGGAACGGTTTCTGCGCGCACCACACCCTGATTTGGTTCTCGAAGAGCCGCGCCACCAATTCGAGCGCGCGGTCGTCGCGGCCGTCGAAGGCGAAGCCGACCTTGGCGGCGTCGTTGGAAACCGATCCCGCGGGCGCGGCGATCGCGTACGCCTCGCTGTCCACGCGCGGCGCGCCGTCGACGACGTACGCGTCCAGTCCGTACGCCAGCGGGAGCGACCAGCCGGTGGTGTCGTACAAGCGCGAGTCGCCCCGCGCCAGGATGTCCTTCTTCTCGGTCTTCAGAAACGACGTCGGAATGCGGATGTCGAACTCGAGGATGGCCTCGGCCAGTTGCTTCATGGGCTGGTTGGTGCGAACCAAGGCGCTCCCCGCCGGAATGGTGACATCGCGCGCCTCGGTGCCGTCCCACGCGCGCGCGCGGGAGAGTTTCATCCCTTGGGTGGTGCGCTCGACCTCGATGTGCTGATGCTGCAGCTTTTCGACGAAGCGGTCGAGACGGGTGCGATTGCCGCCGGCGGCGAACACGAAGGTGCGCGGTTTGGCGCGCAGGTTGTCGACTTTTTGGCGGTGGTAATCGTTCAACAACTCGGCGCGCCCGTCGGCCACGGCGGTGAGATTCGCCATCGAGCCCACGAACTGGTGGTGGACGGTTTCGCGGTACGTCATCACGGTGCCGTCGGGGCGCTTGATCTGCGACCCGTCGACGCCGGCCTGCTCGAACAGGAACCCGACCGCGCCCAGATAAATCGCCCACGAGCTGCCGTAGCCCGGGTAGAGCTCCTCGTTCCACTCGCGCGTGTAGTAGCTCCATCCGAACCGGTCGAACTGCGCGGCGTGCTCCTTCGCCACCTTCTCCCACCACTTGTGGATGTAGCCCACCATGTGCGGGTTGAAGGGCTCGCGCGGCGGCGAGAACAGATACGTGTCGAGCGGGCCCATCTCGTGGCAGTCCAACAGATAGTGCGGCATCCAGTCGAGAATGGCCGCCGTGCGCCCGCGCGTCTCCGGGTGCACGAGCGCGAACCAATCGCGGTTCAGGTCGAAGAGATAGTGGTTGGTGCGTCCATAGGGCCAGAGTCCCGTATGACTCATGCTCTGCACGTCGTGGCTCGTGATGACGCCGTTCCACTGCGCGAGCTGGGTGAGCCAGCGCGTGCGCCCGTCGGGGTTCTCGGTCGGGTCGATGACGACCACGCAGTTGTCCAGGATGCGACGGGTGGCGGCGTCGGTTCCGGCGGTCAGTTGATACGCGAGCTCGAGCGCGGCGTCGCAGCTCGAAAGCTCGTCGCCGTGGATGCCGTACGCCATCCACGCGACCGCGGGCGTGCGCGCGACGATGTCGCTCGGCTTGGCACCGCCCAAGGTGCGCGGGTCGGCGAGCTTTTGACAGTCGGCCTTGATCTCGGAGAGGCGCGCCGCGTTCTGCTCGGAGGCGATCACCAAGTACACGAGCGTGCGTCCTTCGTAGGACTGGGCGTAGGTGTGGAGCTCCGCGGTCGGGAGCTGGTCGAGGTATTCGAAGTAGCGCACGATGTCCGCGTGGGGGGCCGGAACCGACCCGATCGGATAGCCCAGGAACTCCGACGGCGAGCGGACGTCGGAGCGATAGGTCCCATCGGGCCAGAAGGGGGCGGTGTAGGTCCCGGTTCCGGGTGCGGGCTCCGTGCGCATGGCTTGGAGGTCGACGTCGGGACCGGCCCAGGCCGCTGCTGGGAAGAGGATCAGGAGTCCGAAAGACCGCAGGAGATTTCGCATGGGTTGGACACTCGCTTTTGCCAGGAAGCCGGAGGTTCGACGAACCCGTTATACCTCAAGGTCTTATGAAACCAGGTGGCCGGTCCGTCGGGGAACGAAGGCGGGAGAATAGCGAACGCGGTCAGCCGGTGTCAAACCGGCGCAAACCCTTGTAAACTCCGAGCGGCCGTTTTCCGTCTCATCTACCAGTTGACCCGTTGCAGTCGGCCTCGCGGCTCCCTCGAGCAGGAGAAGAGCATGAAACACACGATCGTGACCCTGGCGCAGTTGGTTCTGATATCGGCCGTGTTGGCCACACCCGTGGCGAGCAAGGGCGAAAAGAAAACCGGCCACAACGCCCCCGAAACGGAAGTCATCAAACGAGTCTACGACGTGGGAAAGAACGCGCGCCTGAGCCTTGCCAACCTGAACGGTACGGCGACCATCACCGGCTGGGACAAGAACACCATCGAGGTCACCGCGACCAAGCGGGCGAACGCGCGCGAGCGCCTCGCAGACGCAACCGTGCAGTTCGACCTCTTGGACGACCATCTTCGCGTCGAGGTGGTCTACGACTTCGGGCATGGGGATGATTTCAACGGCAACGACGGACTGGTCAGCGTCGATTTCGAGATTCGAGTGCCCCGCCACGTCGATATTCGTCGCGTCGAGCTCGTCAACGGCGGGATCGACGTCAGCGACCTCACCGGCGACGTCCGGGTGTCGTCCGTCAACGGTGACGTGATGGGCGAGAAGCTTTCGGGCGAGACGCGCCTCTCGACGGTGAACGGCGACGTTTCGCTCTCGAGTGTGAAGGGGCACGACTCGATCGAGCTTTCCTCCGTCAATGGCTCGGTGACGCTCTACCTGCCGCCCAACGCCAACGCGAAGCTGTCGGCCAGCACGGTTCACGGCGATATCCGCGGTGACTTGGGCCACGGCGTCACCCACGCCGGTAGCTCGATAGACGCGGTGCTGGGCAACGGCGGGCCGCGCATCGGGCTGGGCACGGTGAACGGCGACATTCGAATTCGCCGCGCCGGCTCGGAGCAGCGCGGCGATGTAGACGATGATTCCGATTGAATGCACGACGAGTCGCCGCAACTGGTGGAGCGGTTGCGAGCGGGTGAGCCCGCCGCCTTCCGAGAGATGGTCGAGTGTTACCGGCGCGACGTGTATGCGCTCGCGTACGACCTGTGCGGCAACCATCACGACGCGGAGGATCTCTCGCAGGAAGTGTTCATCAAGGCGTTTCGCGGGATTGGAAGTTTTCGCGCGGACGCCCGACTGGGAAGCTGGTTGTATCGAATCGCCATGAATGCGCACATCGACAACAAACGCCGCAAGCCCGTGCAACTCGTGAGTATCGACGCCCACGAAAGCGCCGACGAGCAGCCGCGCGAGCGCGTGCTCGAGTTGGCCGCGGTCGACCCGCGGCCCGACCAAACCGCAGGTGCCGCGCGCTTTCAGACCGACGTGGAGCACGCGCTCGACGCGCTCTCCGTGCAGGAACGCACCGTTTTCGTATTGCGCCACTACCACGACATGAAGATCGGCGAGATCTCGGAGTCGTTGTCGATCGCGGAGGGAACCGTGAAGAGCCTGTTGTTTCGCTCCATGCGCAAACTCCGCGACCGGCTGTCGCACTACCGCGACGAGGTGGGTGACCTCGCATGACGACGTGCGATCGCTGTCAGGCGTGGATGGTCGAAGCTCTCTACGGGGAGCTGGAAGACTCGCGGCGTCCCGAGTTCGACGCGCACCTGGCCGGCTGCGCGGAGTGCACCGCGCTGCTTTCGCAGCTGCAGACGACCGCGCGTCTGATGAGTCGCCGCCGGCGACCGGACCCGGGGCCGGAATTCTGGGCGGGTTATCAGCACCGGCTGGAAGAGCGGGTCGCTCGCGAAGACACCGTCGTCGATTCGTCCCGCTTCGCGCGACGGCGGTCGCTCGGGTCGTGGGGATACCGGGTGGCCGCCGTCGTGGCACTCCTCGCGGTGGGAGCGTGGCTGGGCCGCACCGTGCTGGGACCGTCCGGGTCCGAGACGCCCATGCTCGCGACGACGCGCGCCGATTCGATGCCGCGCGAACAACTGAGCCCGGCGCCCGTCGACGACGGCGTCGTGTCGGAAGAGCCGATGGTCGCGGAAACGAACCGCGAGGCCAACCCCATGCCCATCGACGCGCCCGCGGAAGAAGCGCCGCGCGCGGCCGATGGTACGGGCGAGAGCGCCGTCGTGTTGGCGAGCGACGAAGACGATGCGTCGCGTTATATCAGACACTCGCAAATGCTCCTGCTCGCGATGCTCAACGGCGAGCCCGCCGACTCGGTCGCATTCGACGCGCAGAAACAGCGAGCGGGCGAGCTGGTGCGGGCGGCATCGTCGGTGCGTGAGGGCTCCGATGACCGCCGCGTGCGGGAGCTGGTGGCCCAGCTGGAGCTCATCTTGCGCGAGATCGCACACCTCGAGCAGAGCTCGGACGTCGACGCGGTCGAGGTGATCCGCTCGCGCGTCGATCGCGAGGGCGTCCTCTTGCGCATCAACGTAGAACAAATGCGTTCCGACGCGCCGCGCGCAACCAGCGGCGCTATCGACTGAACGAGATGGAAATGAACAAGGAGAACTCGATGCACCACGACATCCGTCGCCTAGGACGATGCCTCGCCGTGGCCGCCATGGCGGCGTTCGTCGCCGCATTACCGGCGCACGCGGGACAAAAGCAGGACCAAAAGGAAAAGGCCAAGCGCGACGCCGAGTACGAACAGATCCAGAGCTACATCTACGACAAGCGCTACGAGCAGGCGCTGGCGGCCGCGCAAGCCTTCATGAAGAAGTATCCGGTGGACGAGCTGGCGGAAGCGGCGAACTTCTGGAGCTGCTATGCCCTCGACCGCACCACCGAAGACTACGGCAAGGCCTTCGATTGCTACCGGGCCTTCTTGCAGGCGTACCCGGACGGGAAATGGGCGGACGACGCCACCATCGAGTACGCGAAGCTGGCCAAGCGCCTCGCCAAGGCGGGCGATCCGCGCGGCAAGGCCGCGCTCGAGGCGCTGCGCGAGCGCGGCGACGATGACGAGGAAGACGCCGACTTCAAGCTCTCGGTCCTGTATGCGCTCAAGGACGTCGATCGCGAGGCCGCGCTCCAAGCCACCAAGGACCTGCTCCGGAGCCGCGACGCCGACGTGCGCAAGCGCGCCGTTTTCGTGCTGGCCGACTTCGAGGACCAGGCCGCGCTCGACCAGCTCATCGCGGTCGCGAAGACGGATCCGGACCCCGACGTTCGCCGGCACGCGATTTACGCCATTTCCGAATACGGAGACAACCCCAAGGTGATCGACGCCATGGTCGTGATCATGCAGGCGGAGAAGGACCCCGACATCCGCCGTCACGTGCTGTACGCGATCGCAGAGGTCGACCGCCCCGACGTGACCAAGATCCTGGTCGACGTGGCCATGAAGGACCCCGACGTCGAACTGCGCACCGCGGCCACGTACGCGCTGGCCGAAGTCGACTCGCCCGACGCCGCCAGGGCGCTGGAAAAGCTCGCGGCCGACGCACCCACGTTCGACATGAAGCGCGCCGCGCTGTACGCGTTGATCGAACGGGACGACGCCGACATCGTGCCCCTCCTGAAGAAGCTGGCGCTGAGCAAGGACAAGGGCTCGGAGGCGGCCGAGCTGCGGCGCGCGGCCGTGTACGCGCTGGCCGAGGTGGACGACCCGCAGGTGATCCCCATTCTCAATGAAGTGGTCAAGTCCTCGGACGACGCCGAAGTCCGCCAAGCGGCCTTCTACGCGCTGGCCGAGCACGGCGGCCCGGCCGCCGTGGATGCGCTCAAGACGGCCGCGCTCGATACCAAGAACCAGGAAATCGCCCTGGCCGCGGTGTGGGGCTTGAGCGACCTGCTCGACGAGGGCGAGGGTGCGTTCTTCATGGATGTTTACCAGAAGTCCCCGTTCGAAGAAGTGCGGCGCGCCGCGTTTCACTGCATGATCGACCATGGCGGCGACGCCTCCGCGTCCGCCCTTGGCGCCATGCTCGAATCCGAGACGAACAACGATCAGCGCCGCCTGATCGTGTGGGCGTTGGGGGACATCGAGACCGACGAGTCGGTGGCCATCCTGGCCAAGGTGGCGCGCACCGACAAGAGCCGCGAGACGCGCCAGATCGCGGTGCAGGCGCTGGGTGAGATCGGCACCCCGGCCGCGAAGAAGGCGCTGCGGGATCTCCTCAACGACGAGTAACGCGAGACCCCATCGTCCGCGAGCGCGAAGGCCCGCGTCGTTCCAGCGACGCGGGCCTTCTCCGTTGTGAGCGGACGGGCGAAGCGCTCTAGTTGGCGACTCGCAAGCGCGCGATGCGCATCTCCAAGTTCGGCGAGTGCGAGTATGCCGCCCACACCTCGCCCGACTCCGGGTCGACGTCGAGGTGGCGAATAAACGCGTTGCGGGTGGGCAGCTCGAAGAGCGCGAACGTCTTCGTGGCGGGATCGAAGCGCGCGATCGCGTCGGCCGCGCACAGCGAGACCCACACGACGCCGCGGCGCGGATCGACACGCGCGCAGTAGGGAAGGGTGTCGTGCACCGGGAGATCGAATTCTTCGAAGCGCTCGGTCTTGGGGTCGAAGCGCGCCAGTTTGCCTCCCGCAAACTCGGGCACCCACACCGTGCCGTCGGGGGAGACGTCGCAACGCCGCGGGCCGCTGTGCGGAGACGGCAGCGGGTACGCCTTGGTGGCGCCGGTCCCGGGATCGTGGCGCAACAGGCGGTTGCCGGCGAGCTCCGTCATCCACACCGTGCCATCCGGTCCCACGCGCAGCTCGTAGGGAATCGGACTCCCTTGCTCGGGCGGCATCGCCGTCGCCGGCGCGTCCAGCGTGTGAGTTTTTCCGGTTGTGCCGTCCACGTAGCCGAAGCGGATCGGGTCGCGCGTGAAGTGTCCGTTGAACCACGCACGCTGGTGCGCGTCGACGCCCACGCTGTGTCCGTACACGCCGATGTCGAAGACGTCCCACGTCCCCGCGCTCGCGCGCCGGCGCGCAATCTTGTTGGGGAAGCCGCACAGAATCCACCAGTCGCCGTTCTTGTCGACGTCGAGCGCGCGTGGATTGGCCATCGGCACCGGGATCTCGACGGTCGAGAACGCGTGCGTCTTCGGGTCGAGGACGTACATGAGGCCGCTGAACATGCCCGTGATGAGGATCCCGCCGCGTCCGTCGCGCATGAGGTCGTGCGGGAAATCGTTCTGGTCGGGGAGGTCCCACTCGGTCACGGTGTACGACGTGGCCGGCATCCCGACCGGCTCCGTGCTCGCGCACGCGCCCGCGATCGCTTGCGAGGTCAGGTAGCGCGCGACGAAGCGCGCGGTGGGTTCCGACGCGCGATCGGGCGGGAGGATGGGGAAGTGCGTGGTGTGACCCGCGAACGAGAGCATCTTGTCGGTGGATTTCTTCCAGCCCGCTTCGTCCCACGGCTCGCCGGTCGAATCGAGCACGACGCGCGCGTTGAGCGCGTGGCAGCCCAGGCAATCGACCGCGAAGCGTCGCTTCTCTTCTCCGTCCGGCAAGAGGCCGAGGTAGGCGCGCGACGGCGCGTCGAGGGCGGCGTCGACGGGAGACGACAGGGCGAAGTCGGCGGTTGCGGTCGAGGCGAGCCCGACCGGCTGCGTGGATGCCGACGCACCACGCGTGCGCGCCGAGGCGACGTACGCGCCCTCGGCGAGCTCGAGTCGATAGGTCCCGTCGGGACCGGTCCGCACCGACCACGACACGCCGCGCGTGGTGTCGCGCGCGGTAACAAACGCGCCGACGGCGCGTTTCCCATTGTGCGTGGCGAATCCGGAAAGCGTGGCGCCCTCCGCGGGCACGACGATAGCTGCAGCGATCGCCGCCACGAGAACGAAGCGCATGGGTGCCTCCTCAGGGAGAGGGGGAAAGTGGGGTTGGCCCGGTAGTACGGACCCGACGCGGTACGGGTTGCGGGACCCTCGGCGCGCGATGCAACCTAGCGGTAGATTTTGGCCCCACCGTCCTTGAACTCGCGCGCCTTCTCGGCCAGGCCGGCTTCGATGGCTTGCGCCTCGGTCATGCCGTGGCGCTCCGCGTAGGCGCGCACGTCCTCGGTGATCTTCATCGAGCAGAAGTGCGGTCCGCACATCGAGCAGAAATGGGCCGTCTTCATGCTGTCCTTGGGCAGCGTCTCGTCGTGGAAGGCGCGCGCGGTCACGGGGTCCATCGCGAGATTGAACTGATCTTCCCACCGAAACTCGAAGCGCGCCTTGGAGAGCGCGTTGTCCCACTCCTGCGCGCCGGGGAACCCCTTGGCCAGGTCGGCCGCATGCGCGGCGATCTTGTAGGCGATGACACCGGCCTTGACGTCGTCCCGATTGGGAAGGCCGAGGTGCTCCTTCGGAGTGACGTAGCAGAGCAGCGCGCACCCGTGCCACCCGATCATGGCCGCGCCGATCGCACTCGTGATGTGGTCGTAGCCGGGTGCCACGTCGGTGGTCAGCGGTCCCAGGGTGTAGAACGGCGCCTCGTGGCAGTGCTCGAGCTCGAGTTCCATGTTCTCCTGCACGAGGTGCATGGGCACGTGGCCGGGACCTTCGATCATGACTTGGCAGTCGTGCGTCCACGCCTTCGTCGTGAGCTCGCCGATGGTCTGGAGCTCGCCCAACTGCGCGCGATCGTTGGCGTCCGCGATGGAGCCGGGTCGAAGCCCGTCGCCCAGCGAGAACGAGACGTCGTAGGCGCGCATGATCTCGCAGATCTGGTCGAAGTTCGTATAGAGGAAGCTCTCGCGATGGTGCGCGAGGCACCACGCGGCCATGATGGAGCCGCCCCGCGACACGATGCCGGTCGCGCGTTGCGCGGTCCACGGGATGAAGCGCAAGAGCACGCCCGCGTGGATGGTGAAATAATCGACGCCCTGCTCGGCCTGCTCGACCAGCGTGTCGCGGAAGACCTCCCACGACAGCTCTTCCGGCTTCCCGCCCACTTTCTGGAGCGCCTGGTAAATGGGCACCGTGCCGATCGGCACCGGCGAGTTGCGGAGGATCCACTCGCGCGTTTCGTGGATGTTCTTGCCCGTCGACAGGTCCATCACCGTGTCCGCGCCCCACAGGGTGGCCCACCGCATCTTCGCGACTTCTTCTTCAATGGACGATGCGACCGCCGAGTTGCCGATGTTGGCGTTGATCTTCACCCGGAAGTTGCGCCCGATGACCATCGGCTCGAGCTCGGGGTGATTGACGTTGGCCGGGATGATGGCGCGCCCCGCCGCCACCTCGTCGCGCACGAACTCGGGCGTGACCAGGCGCGGGATGCGCGCGCCGCGCGGGTCGCCCGGGTGCTGGTGGGAGAGCCCGTTGGTC
>DASPGK010000358.1:0-3945 GCA_035620655.1 Candidatus Krumholzibacteriia bacterium | reverse complement strand
GGCCCTCGCGCGCGAGCGCGCGCAGTGCGGCCAGCGCGATGTAGCGCGCGTCGACTTCGAAGAAATCGCGCAAACCGGCGCGGTTGCTGGAGCGCCCGAAGCCGTCGGTGCCCAGAAAATCGAAGCCGGCCGGCATCCAGCGCGCGATCGAGGCCGGCAGCGCCTTCATGTAGTCCGACGCGGCGACGTAGACGCCCTTGGTTCCGCTCAATACTTGCGCCACGTACGGGACCTTCTCGTCCTCGCCGGGGTGCAGCAAATTGTGGCGCTCGCACTCGATGGCGTCGGCGTAGAGCTGCTTGTAGCTCGTCACCGAATACACGTCGGCGGGGATGTCGTACGCGTCCTCGAGGATGCGCTGGGCGCGGATCACTTCGTTCAAAATCGCGCCGCTGCCGAACAAATGGACCTTGTTCTTCGTGTCGCCCTTGCCCGACGCGTACAGACGATACATGCCGTTCAGGATTCCCTCGCGCGACCCCTCGGGCATGGCCGGCATCTTGTAGGGCTCATTCATGACCGTGATGTAGTAGAACAGCTGCTCGTTGTTCTTGTACATGCGCTCGATGCCGTCGTGAATGATGACGGCCAGCTCGTACGCGAACGTGGGGTCGTACGCGCGCAGCGTGGGGTGCGGCAGGGCCAGGATGTGGCTGTGGCCGTCTTCGTGCTGCAATCCCTCGCCCGCCAGCGTGGTGCGTCCCGAGGTTCCCCCCAACAGGAAGCCCTTGCAGCGCATGTCGCCGGCGGCCCAGATGAAGTCGCCGATGCGCTGGAATCCGAACATCGAGTAATAGATGAAAAACGGCACCATGTTGATGCCGTGCGTGGCATACGCCGTCCCCGCCGCGATGAACGACGCCACCGATCCGGCCTCGGTGATCCCCTCTTCGAGCACCTGCCCGTCGACGGCCTCCTTGTAATAGAGGAGGGTCTCCTTGTCGACCGGCTCGTAGAGCTGCCCCACGCTGGAGTAGATGCCGACTTGGCGGAACAGCGACTCCATGCCGAAGGTGCGGGCCTCATCGGGGACGATGGGCACCACGTACTTCCCGATTCCCTTGTCCTTCAGGAGCGTCGAGAGCATCTGCACGAACGCCATGGTGGTGGCGACTTCGCGGTCGCCGCTGCCGCCGTACATGTCCTTGAATATCGACGCGGGCGGTGTTTCCAAGGGCGGCGCGGTGTCGCGGCGCTCGGGGATGAAACCGCCGAGTGCCTCCCGGCGCGCGCGCAGGTACTGCATGTCTTCGCTGTCCGCGGGCGGCTTGTAGAACGGCGCCTGCGCCACGTCGTCGTCCGAGATGGGAATGCCGAATTTGTTGCGGAACGCGCGCAACTCGTCCTCGTTGAGCTTCTTCTGCTGGTGCGTGATGTTCTTGCCTTCGCCGCTCTCGCCCAAGCCGTAGCCCTTGATGGTCCACGCGAGGATCACAGTCGGCAGTCCCTTGTGCTCGACCGCGGCCTTGTACGCCGCGTACACTTTCTCGGGGTCGTGGCCGCCGCGCCTCAAGTTGCGCACCTGTTCGTCGGAGAGGTTGTCGACCAGCTTCAATAGGCGCGGGTCGGCGCCGAAGAAGTCCTTGCGGATGTACGCGCCGGACTCCGTCACGTACTTCTGGAATTGTCCGTCCACCACTTCCGACAGCCGCTTGACCAGCACGCCCTCGCTGTCGGCGGCGAGCAACGGGTCCCAATCGCCGCCCGTGATCAACTTGATCACGTTCCAGCCGGCGCCGCGGAAGGCCGCGCCCAGCTCCTGGATGATCTTGCCGTTGCCGCGCACGGGTCCGTCCAAGCGCTGCAAATTACAGTTGATCACGAAGACCAGGTTGTCGAGCCGCTCGCGCGACGCGAGCGTGAGCGCCCCCAGCGATTCGGGCTCGTCCATCTCGCCGTCGCCCAGGAAAGCCCACACGCGGCGGGCCGATGCCTCGAGGACCCCGCGGTTCTCGAGATACTTGTTGAAGCGCGCCTGATAGATCGCGAGCAGCGCGGTCAGGCCCATCGACACGGTGGGGTACTCCCAGAAGTCCGGCATGAGCCACGGGTGCGGATACGACGAGATGCCGCCTTCGGTCGCGAGCTCGTGGCGGAAATTCTCGAGGTGCTTCTCGGTCAGGCGTCCCTCGAGGTACGCGCGCGCGTAGATGCCGGGCGCGGCGTGACCCTGGTAGTAGATGATGTCGCCGCCCTCGGGGTGGTCCTTGCCGCGGAAGAAATGGTTGAACCCAACCTCGTAGAGCGTCGCGGCCGACGCGAAAGTCGAGATGTGGCCCCCGATGCCGGGGTCCTCGCGGTTGGCGCGCACCACCATCGCCATCGCGTTCCAGCGAATCACGCTCTTGATGCGACGCTCGATGATGCGGTCGCCGGGATAAGGCGGCTGCTTCGACGCGGGAATCGTATTGATGTAGGGCGTGTTGCCGGGGAACTGAATGCGCACGCCGTAGGACGTGGCGCGGTCCTGCAGGCGCTGCAAGAGCTCCTGCACGCGGGCGGCCCCTTCGGTCTGGTACACGTAGTCGAGCGACTCGAGCCACTCGCGCGTTTCTTGTCGAAGCTCGTCCATGTTCAGCGCTTCCGATGGTTCATCCGATGCGGGCGGAGTCGGCTCGGGCTCGGCGGCCGGCGCACCCTCCGGCGATACCGCTTCGACGCGGCGCGGAGCGGGTTCCTCGCTCTCCGCGCGCGCCCCGGTCGACTTCCGATCTCGCGTCGTGCTCATGGCTTACCGCTACGATAAGCCTTATACCGGGCCGCGTCAATCGGCCCGCGGCGGCCCGCGCGTCGCGCTCGCTCACTCCGTCCAGTACTTCTCCAAGTGCAGCGTCCCCGGATGCCGGGGTGTGTGCTTTTTGAACCCGCGGGCGGTCAACAACCGCTCCAGATCTTCGATCATCGACGGGTTGCCGCACACGTAGACGTGACAACGACCCGGATCGAGATCGAAGCCCGCGAGCGCGCGAAAGCGTCCCGGCTCCAGCAGGTCGCCCACGCGACCGCGCAGCCCCGTCCACGCCGAATCGGCGGGCTCGCGCGTCGTCGCGGGAAGATAGACCAGACGCGGCTCGCGCGCGGCCGCCTGCTCGAGCTCGCCGCGAAATCCCAAGTCGGCGGCCACCCGTACGCCGTTGATGATCACCGCGCGACGCCACGGCGGTGCGTTCTGGTGCGTGCGAACCATCGACACGTACGGCGCGACTCCGGTCCCGGTCGCAACCAGCGCCAAGTCCCGTCCGCGCTCGAATCCTTGCAGCGTGAAACCACCGCTCGCCTTGGGGGCGAGCCACACGCGCGCACCCTCACGCTGCGCGAAAAGCCACGAGGTGAATTCGCCGTCGTCGACGTGCACCACGAACAACTGGACAGCGTGCCGATCGTGCGCCGATGACCCGATCGAATAAGAACGCTTGACCAGCGAGCGCGGGGCGCCGGACGCGTCGACGATGCGCCCGATCGCGACGAACTGTCCGGGCCAGAAGGGCGCGAACTCGCCGCCGTCGGGTGCCACCCACAGCATCATGAGTCCGCCGTGCAAGTCCTCGCGGCGGACGATGGTGGCGTTGTACTCGGGGGCGGGTGTCATGGGATGAATGCGCCCCACGCTAGCACACGACGGGCGGCCAAGAACAGCGCCGGATCGCCGCGGGCCGCGGTTGCGATACCCGGAGCCGCGCCCCCGAGCGGGGATAAAGGGCCTTGACTTTGGACCACTTACCGATAAACTAGGGCGATATTTTCGTCGGCGCCCCTCGGACTCCGCCGGCGATTGCGGCGCGAGGGTGTAATCGAGCCGCCGACTCCGACTCTTCTCACGCAGACATATCGCATTACTTTGGGAGCGACTGAATGAAACGCACCGTGGCGCTCTGGGCGGCCTTCTCTACGTTCATTCTGATGACATGGGTGGCCGATGCCGTAGCGCAGTATCAAACCCCGCCA
>DASPGK010000357.1:0-10546 GCA_035620655.1 Candidatus Krumholzibacteriia bacterium | reverse complement strand
TAGTAGCGCGGCGCCAGCACCACGCCCAACGCGAGAATCGCCACCAGCACGACGAAGGACCGGCGGCTGCGAATCTCGTACAGAATAACTCCCAACAGCACGACGGCGACCGACGGGAATACGCTGCGCGACAGCGTGGCGAAGATGCCCACGACGAGCACGACGACTGCGAGGATGAAAGCGATGCGCGTCAGCCGGCTGTGGCAGTGGCGCACCGCGAAGATCCCCAGCGGAAGCGCGGAGCACATGTACGCGGCCGCCTTGTTGGGGTCGACGTGGGCGCCCGTGAACCGCATGATCTGCACCCCGTAGATCTGGTTTTCGCCCGCGCCCTCCAACCCGATCGCGATGGCGAGCACCCCCAGCGCGACCGTGCCCACGGCCCCCGCGAACACGACGTAGCACAACGCGCGCAGCTGGTCGGGCGTTCGAATGAGGTGAACGGCGAGCACCACCACCAGGAGAACCTTGAGGAACGTGCCGATGTCGCGCAGCGACGCGGCCATGTCGCGCGCCACCACCGTGGAGTTCAGCGCCGCGAGGACGAACAGTCCGACCGAGACCCAGAAGTACGCGCCCGGCAAACCAGGTACTTGCCCGCGAACCCAGTCCAGCAGCACCGCCGCCAGCACGATCGAGATCAGGGGCGCGGCGAGTTGAATGGGCAGGAACAATCCCGCGCCCGAATAGATGTAGAAGACGAGCGCGTAGAGCCCCCAGCGGGGGCGCAGGAACACCACGGCGGCGGCCGCCACCGCGGCCAGCGCGATCGCGCCCAGGCGCGCGAACTTCATGTAGCCGAACAGTCGAAGCGCGACGAAGGCGAGGACTGGAAAAAGCGCGATCGCGAATAGGGTCGCGCGCTCGCGCGCGGCGACCGAGATCACGGCGTCTTGGCGCGCCGTCGCAGGCGCGCGAGGTCACCGGCCAGCGGCTCGAGCAGCTGGCGCACCACGGACGATTTGCCGAGGCTGTCGCGCCAGGCGGTGTTGAACAGCGCGACGAACGAGCTCCACGCCACGCCCACCAGGAACCCGACCAAAACGAATAGCTTGCGTTTGGGCCGGCTGCGCAGGCTGGGCGGGGCCGCCGTGTCCAGCACCTGCACCACCGGTGTGTCGCGCGCTTCCTCGATGCGCGCCTTCTCGAACTCGCTGACCAGCATGGTGTAGACGGTCGTCTGGACTTCCACCGCGCGCCGCAGGCGAATGTACTTCAGCGCCACGTCGGGGACGTCGGCCAGTGCGGGTATGTACGATCGCACCATGTCGCGGTCGGCCTGGTCGCCGTTCGACTTGAGCTTACTCAACTGCGACACCACCTCGTTGTACTCGTTCTGCTTGCGGATGTACTCCTCGGAGGTCTTCGAGGTGTAGTGCGACATGATGCGCATCTCGGTCTCCAGCGCGATGGCCCGCGCCGAGAGCGAGGTCACGATGTCCATGGCCGAGCGCAACTGCTCGTCGAGGTCGACGGTATTGAACTCCTCTTGGAACTCCTTGAGGTCCGTCTCGGCTTGGGCGAGCAACCGCTCGCGATCGACCAGCTGGCGCTCGATGAAGCCGCGCGTCCGCCCCGCGCGCGAGACCTTGAGGCCGCGGGTGGTCTCGTCGATCAGCTCGATCAAGCGGTTCGCGATCGCCGCCGCGCGCTCGGGGTCGCGATCCTCGAAAGTGACGATCAGCATGCCGTTCTCGAGCAGCGTGAAGCCCAGGTGCGAATGCAACTCCTCGAGGCAGTCCTCGATGCGTTCGGACTTGTACGCATTCATGAGGTCGAACTCGGTGATCACCTTCTCGCCCACGCTGCGGCTCTTGACCATCTCGATGTAGATGGTCTCGGGCGCGGCTCCGGTCGCGATCGGGCCCAGCAACGGGGCCGAGAGCTGCTGCACCAGCTCCGCGTACATCGGCATCGCCACCGTCGGCTCGGGCGGAAAGATCGACGTCCGGGCCGTGTACCACTCGGGCAGGAGGAAGCTCACGCCGCCAAGCACCGCCGCGGACGCAACCGCGCTCGCCACGATGAACCTCCGCCACCGGATCAGTGTCTGAAAGAAGAAAAGCATTCGAAAGGGGGTTTACTTCTCGACGAGGCGGCGCCGCGCGCCGCGTTCCGCCATCGCCACCGGCATCGAACCCACCCCGCCCGCCTCTAACCCGCGGGGGGGAGTGGCGCGCGTGCTGGCGGCCTTTTCCCACGTCGCTTGGCGTCCGCCCGCGACGAAGCGGCCCAGCGCGACCAGCGCGGCGGCATTGACCATCGTAAAATAGAAGGGCACGTAGAGGACGCGGGGCACGTCTCGGCGCCGTCGCACGAGCCACGCCGCCACAGCCGCGGCGTAACAGACGAGCTGCAGACCGAGAAAGGCGGCGAACCACGGCGACGACCCCGCCAGCGCTACGCTCGACGCGAGCACCACCAGCAAGATCACCCCCACGCTCCAGCGCAGCAGCTTGTGGCTCACGAACTGCCACGCGCGCAGCGCGTGCATGCGGCGGTGCAATCTCACGTAGCCGGTAATACCGCGCAGCACGATGCGCACCTTGCGACCGAACTCCTCTTCCCACAACTCGGCCGTGCGCTCGATCGCCACCGCGGAGGGTTCGTAGACCACGCCCGCACCGCGGGCGGCCACGTCGAACGGAATCTGGAAGTCGTTGGCGACGTCGAGGAAGAGCTCGCGCACCCAGGATCGGCGGGCGGCGAAGATGGCTCCGTTGGCCACCAGCACGCTCTCGATGCGGCTCTCGAGCGACTTCACGAGCGATTCGTAGCGCCAATACAGGCTCTCGCCCTGTCCGACCGTGCTCGCGTCGCGCGCGTACTTGAGCTCCCCGACCACACAGCCCACCGACGGGGTGCGGAAGCGCTCCGCGAGCCGTGCCACCGCGTCGGGCGCGAAGAGCGCGTTGGCATCGGTGAACACGAGCACGTCCTCGCGGCGCGCGCGCACGACTTCGTTCAAGACCGCGCTCTTGCCGCGGCGGGCCGGCCAGTGCATCAGCTCGACACCGTGATCGTGGTACTCGCGCGCGATCTCGTTGGTGCGATCGGCGGACCCGTCCGAGGCGACCACGACCGACAGGAGGCCGTCGTACACCAGCCGCAGGCTGTTCTCGATCTTCTCGCGGATCACCGCTTCTTCGTCATGGGCCGAGATGATGAGGCACACCGATGGGAGCGGGCTGTCCGGAGGCGTGGACCGCGCGCGCGCGCGCAAACGGCCCAGCGCCGCCAAGGCGACCGGGTAACCGACGTAGATGTAAACGAGTAGGGCGAGGCTAACCCAGAACAGCAACTGCCACATCGATACTCAACTCCCGAGGACGGGACACCTTGGATGCAATCTCCGCGTCGGCACGGCAAGCCGCGACGGCGCGTCTAATGGAGGCGATATCAGTGGCTCTTCGCTGACCTCTTCCAGAGTTGGGGGGCAAGTGTCATCTTAGCACAGGCCTTCGAGGCCACCAAACCCTTTTCCCCACCGGGAGCGCTCCCGGCGTCACCATAACCCACGGGTCGAAATAACCGAAACCCCATTTTCCGCGAAGCCGATCCACAGCCGGTCGCCGTCTACCGCCAGGTCGGCCACCTCCCCGCCCCCGAGCCCGTCGGCCGCCGTGAGCCATCGCACGCCGCTCGGCGCGCACAGCGCCACACCCTCGGTCGTACCGACCAGGAGGCGCCCCTGCCCGTCGAACGCGATTGCGCGCATCCGTCCGTGCAACGGCCCGAGCCCGGCCGAGGTCTTCGAGCTCCACTCGCGCGCGGGCACCCACGCCCGCTTGGTTTCTTCGAACACGAACATGCGGGTTTCGGTGGCCGCGAGCCAGGTTCCGTTGGGCGCCCTCGCGATGTCGACGACCGCGGCGCTGCTGTCGATGCCGGGATAGCGGCGCCAGCCGCCGTCGTGGCTTCGGGCCAGCCGGCCGCCCGTCAGCGCCCACGCGCCCTCGTCGGCGGAATGAATGGCCGCGATCGACTCGGGGGTATTCGGCGCGCGCGCCAGACGGAGCCAAACGCTCCCGTCGTAGCGATACAGCGCGCCGGAGCGCGTCCCGACCCAGGCTCCCATCTCGTCGACGTACAAGGACGTGTAGGCCGGGTCCGCTTCGATCACGTCGGGGTGAACGTCGAGCCAGGTGCTTCCGGTGCGGCGTCGGACCGTCCAGCGCCCCGCGGTCCATACCTCGCCGTCGGGTCCAACCGAAATCGCGCGCACGTTGCGCGGGCCATTCTCGACCTCGACGCTGCGCGAGAGCGCGTCCGCTCGCACCAGCCGGCCGTCGCACACGAACCACGCACCGCCGCTGCCGTCCGCGGCCAGCGATTGCACGCGCGGGGCGGGGAGTCCCGACGGCAGGGTCACGCGCAGCGCGCCGCCCCGACCGAGTGCGACCACGCGGCCGTCGCTCGAGCCCGCGAACGCCCCCACTCCATCGGCCACCACGACGCGCCAGCGCGCGTTCGCGTCCTCGGTCGGAACCGGGACGCGCGCCCACTTGCCCCCGCGACGCGCGAACACCCATCCGTCGCCCGCGACCCACAGCGTGCCGTCGTCACCGACCGATATCGACGCGGCGTCGCGCAGCCGCACCCCGGGCGGGGAGTCGACTTCGACGGCGCGCGCACCGTCGAAGCGAAACACACCTTGGTTGGCGACGCGGAGGTAGAACGAGTTGCGCTCGCCGGGAACCAGCTCGCGCACTTCGCCGCGCGGAATGCCGGTCCCGGCCTGGAACGAGACGAAGCTGGTATCGTTGACTTGCGCGCACAACCCCATCGAGGTGGCGAAGTACCGGGTTCCGTCGGCGCGATCGACGATCGCGAAGACCTTGTCTTCGAGCAGCGAATCGCGGCGCGTGATGGAGTAGCCGCCCGACTTGGTAATGACGCCCGCACCGCGGCCCGATGTCGCCAGAAGGACGTCGCCGTTGGCGCCGACCCCGAGACCGGCGATGCGCGTCAGCGGGACCGCCGAGAGCCGTCCCGGCGAGGACGGCGTGAACACCGACGACTCGAGGCCGCCCGCGTCGGTGCGGCGAAACAGCGATAGTCCCTCGTCGGTGCCCACGAACACGCTGTCGCCCTTGGCCGCGATCGCGCGCACGGACACCGAGGGGAGCTGTTCACCCGCGCCCACGTGGGACAGTATGCCCCCGTTGCGAATGTCGACGACGTAAAGACCGGCCGCGGTCCCGATCCACAGGACGCTGCCGGTGTGACGGATCGCGCGCACCTCGGGGGTGGGGCCGACGTGCCAGACGTCGGTAAGCGGGGCGGCCGTGGACGAGGACGGGCACCCCGCCGCGCACAGCGCGGTGCCGAGAATCGCGAGGCGATTCCGCTTCCGGAGAGCGCACGACTCCGCTAGCCTCGGTGCTCCCGAGCGCGGCCTGCCCGCGTCGCCGTGAAAGATTATGCGCATCAGCTTCATTGCCAATCCGACCGCCGGACGGGGCCGAACGCGCGCCATGGTGGAGCGCTATGCCCGTGCCGTTCGAGGCGATACCCGCCTCCTTTGGACGCAAGGACCGGGCCACGCCCGCGACCTCGCGCGCGGGGCCGCCGCGGATTCCGACATCGTTTGCCTCTTCGGCGGCGACGGGACGGTGAGCGAGGTCGTCAACGGCCTCATGCCCAACCCGGTCCCCATGGTCGTCGTTCCGACCGGATCCGGCAACGATTTCGCATCGCTGGTCGATTGCCCGCGTACCCCCGAGGAGCTCGCGCGCGTCGTCGAGCTGGGCGTGGGATACCGGCTCGATGTTCTCGATTGCGGGGATCGCTACTGTGCCAACAGCATCGGGATCGGCTTCGAGGCCATGGTCACCTTCCACAGCCTCTCGATTCGGCACCTTCGTGGACTTCCGCTCTACTTGCTGGCCGTGATGAAGGCCCTGGCCGAATACGAGTCGAACCGCTTCACGCTCTCGTTCGATGGAGATCGCGTGGTCGAGGGGGAGTTCCTGCTGGTGTCGATCGGCAACGGCGTGCGCGCCGGCGGAGGGTTCTATTTGAACCCGGGCGCGTTTCCCGACGACGGGCGCCTCGACGTGTGCACGGCCGACCGCATGCCGCGCGCCCGCATGCTCGCACTCTTGCCGAGCACCATCCACGGCAAGCACGTCGGCAAGCGCGGGGTGTCGATTCACACCGGCACGCGCGTGCGCGTCTCGGCTCAACGACCGTTTCCACTGCACATCGACGGGGAGTATTTGGGAAGGCGCGAAAAGCCGCTGGAGGTTTCGGTGACGCCCCGCTGTTTGCCGGTGCTCTCGCGCGCGGGCGGTGTTGCGCGTCACACGCACCCAATGGAACGCTTGCTGCGGTGATCAAGGGATCGCACCGAGGGTTCCCGACGCGAACTTCCGCAGCGAGCCACAATTGCCAATCGGATGCGAGCGAGGACCTGAGAGCGGAGGGAAGCCCTCGGTGCGAGCCTGCTATCGTCCGGGCTGCATACGCGTCGGGCCCGGCGTGGAAGACGAGCCCGCGTTGAAGCCCCGCGCCGGCGTCACTCGATAGCCGATCCAGCCGTGAACCCCGTGCTCGGCGCCCACGAAGACCGTATCGTGCGCGATGCGCTCGCGGTCCTCCTTCGACCACGGACCCAGGAACAGGTCGAGCACGCGCTCGCTGTCGAGCACCAGGTCGATGTGCGCCTCGTGCACGTACTCGCCCAAGCGCCCCGCGCGCAGCGCCTGGTAGGCGTCGGTGTTCACCTTGCCGTCCAGATTGACCACGCGCCGCTGCGACAGATAGCCGATCGCACCGCCCTGGAAGACGCCGATCGTCTCCGACGGATCCGTGTGCGTGGTCACCCAGCGCGCGGCGTCGTAGAACCCGTAAACGCGGATCGTCCTGAACGCGCTCGTGTAGCCCATGTACAGCAGCGCCGCCGCGTACACGCCGCTCGCCACCAGCGCCGCGCGGCGCACCCCAATCGAGCGCGCGCGCACCCACGCGGCCGCGTCGTCGATCGCGAGCCCGGCGAAGATCATCCCGACGAAGTAGAGCGGGTAGTAATAGCGCAGGAAGAAGAACACCCCGAACACGTAGGTCGAGTACGCGGCGATCATCATCACCGAGAACAACAGCAGAAAGTCGAATTCGCGCGCGGCGCGCGGGCCGCGTCGGCGCTGCCACCACCACACGAAGAAGCACGAGAGCACGATCGCGCCCAGCGCGTTGGTCACAGGCTCGCCCACCCCGACCCGCTCCGACAGCTTGCGCGTCCCGCGCAGCAACGGGTGCACGGCCGGCGTCACCTTGAGCGATTTCAACGAGCGCTGGAGATGTCGCGCCATGAAGGCGGCGTCGGGGCCGTCGTCGAGCCCGGCCGGCGACGCCAGGCCGAAGAAGGGCGCGTACGCGATGGCCAGATAGCGCGTGGCGCGGCCGCTTTCCGAGATGGGCGACCCCACCGATACCAGGCCGTAGATCGCCCACGGCGCCCACACCAGCGCGCACGCCACCACGGCCGCCACCACGTTGCCGCGCCAGCGCACCGGCGCGTCGCCGACGCGCAACCGGGCGCGCACGACCAGGAGATGATCGAGACACATCGCGAGGGCGAGGAAACCGAGGTCGACGCGCGCCAGGGTCGCCATTCCCAGGAGCGCTCCCAGGGTGACGAACGCGCGGCGCGACGGGGCCGCGAACGGGCGCACGCGCGCCAGGTAATAGTCGACCGAGAGCGCGAGGCAGAACAACGCGAGTGCGGTCTCGAGACCGTTCGCGGCCTGCCGGATCACGATGGGAGAGAACGCCCACGCGCCCGCCACGATCAGCGCGGCGGTCTCGCTCGCGCGACGCGCCACGATGCGGTGGAGCAGGAACGCGGTCGCGACCGTGAGCAGGGCCGAGAGGACGAGGGCGAGGTGGATGGGCAGGGTCGGGTTGTCGCCCGCGATCCAATATAACGGCACCAGCGCCGCGACGTAGAGCGGCTGAAACCCGTTGGTCGCGTGAATACCGTCGAAGGTGGCACCCAGGCCGTGCGCGATGTTGCGCGCGATCTGGAACGCGTAGAAGCTGTCGTCGTAGAGAAAACCGTTACGCGCGAGCGTGCCGAAATCCTGCAGCGCGACGGCCAAATGCACCGCCGCCGCCGCCGCCAGGACGACGAAGAGGCCGGGGCTGATTCGTTTCAAGGGGAGGAGCCGTTACCAGTCGTTTCGAATCGTTACCTCTCGGGTAAATCCGTTGATTTATCGTTCCTTATGCTACCCCCGATGCCTCGGCGTGTCAACCGTCGCACCCCGCGAAGCAGGCTAAGGCGCTACCCCAACGCACGTTACCGGCGCCCTTCCCCCGCCGGTCGGCGTGCGCTATGGTCTCCCGACCGCCGCCGTCGAATCGAGGGCGTTTCTCGTGACCGCCAGCACCACCCGACTCATACTCGCGTACGCCGCCATGTGCGTCATCTGGGGATCGACCTGGATGGCGATCAAGATCGGTCTGGAGGGCGCGCCGCCCTTGACCAGCATCGCCGTGCGCATGGTGATCGCGACCGCGGTGGTGTTCGCGATCGTGCGCCTGTGGCGCATCCCGATTCCGCGCGATGCGCGCTTCGTGCGGCTGGGTTTGTTCCTCGGGTTGTTCCACATCGTGTTTCCCTATTCGCTCGTGTACTACGGCGAGCAGCGCATCCCCTCCGGACAGGCCGCGGTCCTCTACGCGACGCTGCCCTTGATGGTCGCCGTGCTGGCGCGATTCGTCCTGGGCGACGCCCTCACCGCGCGCAAGCTCTTCGGCATCGCGACCGGCATCGCCGGTGTCGCGGTCATCTTCTCGGACAGCTTGAGCGGACCGGCGGGTGCGGGCGGCGACGCGCGCGCGGCGGGTGTGGCCCTCGTGCTCGGCAGTGTGTTCGCATCGTCGGTGGGATCGGTGGCCACCAAGCGATGGAGCCGGGGTTACCACCCGGTCGCGTCGCTCTTGATTCCCTTCGCGACCGGCGCGGTGGTGGCGGCGTGCGGCGCGCTGCTATTCGAAGACGCGAGTCCGCTTCGATTCGACACCACCACGTGGTTGTCGATCGTGTACCTGGCGGTGGCCGGTTCGGTGTCGGCCTTCGCGCTCTTCTTCTTTGTGATCCAGCACTTGGACGTGACCCTGGTGTCGTATCAGACCTTCATCATTCCCATCATCGCGGTGCTGATCGGCGTCGCCTTCGGCGAGACCATCTCGCCGCGCGTGGGCGCGGGGGCGGCATTGATCCTGGCCGGCATCGCGCTGGCGACGTTCTGGTCGAATCCGCGCGCGGGCCGGCGCCCGGGCCCGCCATGACGGACGCGCTGCGCGAAGCCACCGCCATCGTGCGCGCGTCACGGCGCGTCGTCGTCACGACCGGCGCAGGCATGTCGAAGGAGAGCGGCATTCCCACCTTTCGCGACGCGCCCAACGCGCTGTGGGCGAACTTCAATCCGGAAGACCTCGCGACGCGGCGCGGATTCAGCCGCGACCCCGCGCTGGTGTGGCGGTGGTACGCCGAGCGGCGCGCGATGATCGCTTCCGCGCGCCCGCACGAGGGGCACGTCGCACTCGCGCGCTGGGAAGAACGCTGCGAGTCGTTCGTGATCCTGACCCAGAACATCGACGGCTTGCATACCGCCGCCGGGTCGAAGAACGTGGTCGAGCTGCACGGAAACATCTTCCGCTACAAATGCTTCGATAACGACCATGCGGTCGAGGGGCCGTTCCCCACCGACCACGTCCCCCCGCGGTGCGCGTGCGGTTCGCTGGTGCGCCCGGCGGTGGTGTGGTTCGGGGAGTCGCTCGACCCCGCGCACCTCGAGGCGGCCGACGCGGCGCTTTCGTGGTGCGACCTGCTGGTGGTGGTGGGGACGTCGGGGCTCGTGTACCCGGCGGCGGGATTCGCGTTGGCGGCCAAGGAAAGCGGCGCGCGCGTCATCGAGGTCAATCCGGAGCAGACCCAGTTGACGGAGATTGCCAACGTGTTCGTCGCCGGCGGGGCGCGGACGATCCTGCCCGAGCTGGCGGGCCAAAGCGGTTGACCGCAACCGCGGGGCGTGATTTACTCATTGTCGACACACCCCCCGAATTCCAAGGGTCCACGTTGACGCGCTTCCGCATTACCTCGCTTGCACGAACCGTCCTCCTCGCCGCCGGCCTCGCGGCCGGGTGGGGCGCGGCCCCCGCGCGCGCGCAAACGATCGTGACCCTCTTCGACGTGCGCGACGCCGTGGTGTCGCCCAACGACGAAGACGACCAGGCGACGGTCCGCTACACGCTTTCCGTCGTGGTGGACACGCTCTCGCTCGTCATCTTCGAAGCCGACTCGGTCACCGCCGTCGATACACTACACACCGCCGCCTCGGAGCCCGCGGGCGGCCCGAAGAGCAAATTCTGGGACGGCAAGAGATGGGACGGATCGGACGCGGCGGAAGGCGCGTACGTCGTCACACTCTTCGTGCGCAAGGCGGGCAACCCCGATTTCATTCGGTCGCTCCCCGTCTTCGTCGACGTGACTCCGCCCACGGTGCAGATCTTGAGCGCGCTTCCGAGCCCGTATGCT
>DASPGK010000356.1:0-2927 GCA_035620655.1 Candidatus Krumholzibacteriia bacterium | reverse complement strand
TCGGATTCAATTTGAGCGCGGAGGCGGAGGACAAGGACCACGGCGAGACCTTCGACCTGGATGTCGAGACCTTCGAGTTCGGCGCCACCTTCGGGGGCGGTATCGAGTACACGATGTCGTCGATGTCGATCATCGGCGATTTTCGGTTCGCGCTGGGGGCCACCAGCATCTCGGACGAGTTCGACGGTAAGAACAGCGGTGTGGGCATGATGGTGGGGGTCAAGTTCCCGCTGGGTGCGCGCTAAGCGGCGCCGAAGAGGACTGCCCGCGCGAGGTCCCCGAAGATCGTCTGAAACCCCGTTCACTCTATAGCGTATTATGGCCTGTCCATCCCAACGCCGGGCGCCCGCTGCCCGGGTTCGAGCTGGCTATGGACGGCCCGGTATCCCCACTTCACCCCGGTCCGGCGGGTAAGGCTTCCTGACGCAAAGTAGGTTACTAGAATGAGTTCGACCCCACGGTTTCGTCGTACTTGGATTGCGCCAGCCCTGGTCCTCGCCGTCGCCGCCGCCCTCGGGGCGTGCAATAAGGGCGGGGGCGCGGGGCAGGCCCAGGGGGCCGGAGCCCCCGGCGGCGCACCGGGCAACGGAGCGCCCAAGCAGCCCCCGGTTCCCGTCGCGATCGCCGCGGCCTCGACGGGGAGTATTGCGAGCTACTACACGGCGACCGCCACGCTGGCCGCCGACAAAGAGGCCGAGTTGATGGCCCGGGTCTCGGGCGTGGTCGAGCGGCTCCTGTGCGAAGAGGGCGACGTCGTCGCCGAGGGCCAAGAGCTGCTCCTCATCGACAACGACGAGTACGCCTTCCGGCTCGAGCAGGCGGTCGCGGATCGCAAGGACCTCGAGACGCGCATGGAGCGCATGCAGACGATGCGCGACCAGGACATGGTATCGGCCGAAGAATACGAGACCGTGGTCAACGACCTGTCGGCAGCCAAGGCCGCCGAGGGTATGGCACGCCTGAACCTGTCCTATACGCGCGTGACGGCCCCCTTCGCGGGGCGCGTCGTGACGCGCAACGTGGACCCCGGCCAGACCGTCAACGTCGGCACCCAGCTCTTCGTTCTCTCCGACTTCACGCCGCTATTGGCGCGCGTGCACGTGCCGTCCAAGGAGTTCAACAAGCTCAAGCCCGACCAGCCCGTCGACCTCGTGCTCGACAGCAACGGCACCAAGCTGCGGGGACGTATTCGGCTGGTGAGCCCGACCATCGATCCCTCGAGCGGCACCATCAAGGTGACGGTCGAGATCAACGAGTACCCGGCCGGCGTTCGCCCGGGCGACTTCGCGCAGGTGAGCATCGTCACCGAGCGGCGCAACAACTCGACGCTGGTGCCGAAAATCGCGGTCGTCAACGACCGCGGCGAGCAGATCGTCTACGTCTCGCAAGCCGACACGACCGCGGAACGCCGCGTGGTGGAGCTCGGGTTCCAGGATGATCAGAACGCGGAAATTCTGACGGGGGTCGCGGTCGGCGATCGCGTGGTGGTCAAGGGGCAGCGCTCGCTCAAGCACGGCGCCGCGATCAAGGTCTTGGACGGCGAGAACGCGGCCCAGGCGGCGGGAGACACCGCAGCCGGCGCCGGCGGATCGTAGGCGCGCCGCATGCGCGGGATCATCGCATTCGCGGTTCGGCGGCGCGTCACGGTCGTGATGACGTCCCTCGCTGTCATCGCGTTCGGTATCGTCGGTTACAATCGCCTCCCGCTCGAGCTATTCCCCGACATCTCGTATCCGTCCCTCACGGTCCAGACCGATTTCCCCGACACGGCGCCCCAGGAGGTCGAGAACCTCGTCACGCGCCCGGTCGAGGAAGCGGTCGGCGTGCTGCGCGGACTGAAGTCGATCCATTCCGTGTCGCGCTCCGGCGTGTCCGAGGTCACCCTCGAGTTCGACTGGGACTCGGACATGGACATGCTCTCGATGGAGGTCCGCGAGAAGCTCGACCGCTTGATTCTTCCTACCGAGGCGGAGGAACCGATCGTCCTTCGCTTCGACCCTTCGCTCGACCCCATCATGCGCATCGCACTCTCCGGGCCCGGCGAGCTCAACGAAATGCGCAATCTGGCCGACCGCAAGATCAAGCTCGACCTGGAGACCATCAAGGGTGTGGCCTCCGCGCAGATCAAGGGCGGCCTCGAGGACGAGATCCACATCGACGTGCACCAGGAGCGCCTGGCCGCACTCGGGATTCCCATCGACGACGTGCGCCGCGTCATCGGCGTGTCCAACGTCAACCTGCCGGGCGGGTCGCTGCGCGGCGCCGACATGCAGTATCTGATTCGCACACTCAACGAGTTCGACACCGTGGACGAAATCGGCGAAGTGATCGTCGCCGAGCGCGACGGCGCCGCGGTGCGGCTGCGCGACGTCGCCACGGTTCGTATGGGGGCCAAGGAGCGCGAGGAGATCACGCGCGTCGACGGCCACGAGTGCATCGAAATCGCCGCCTTCAAGGAAGGCGACGCCAACACGGTCACCGTGGCGCGCCTCCTGCGCGATCGCATCGATTACTGGAACGGGAAGCTGCCGGAAGGCCACAAGCTCTCGCTGCTCTTCGACCAGTCGCACTTCATCGAGCAATCGATCAAGGAAGTACGCAACTCGGCCGTCATCGGCGGTCTCCTGGCCGTGGTGGTGCTCTTCTTCTTCCTGCGTGAGTTCCGCAGCACGGCCATCATCGCGACCGCAATTCCGCTTTCGGTGGTGGCGACGTTCCTCTTGATGTACCAACTCGATATCTCGCTCAACGTCATGTCGCTGGGCGGGCTCACACTCGGCATCGGCATGCTGGTCGACAACTCGATCGTGGTTCTGGAGTCGATCTTTCGCAAGCGCAAGCAGGGCGTCCCGCTCGCGCGAGCCGCGGTCGAAGGCACCGACGAGGTCGCGGCGGCGGTGACGGCGTCGACTCTGACCAGTGTGGCG
>DASPGK010000355.1:0-5014 GCA_035620655.1 Candidatus Krumholzibacteriia bacterium | reverse complement strand
CCACGGCGCGTTCGTCGGGTTCCACGGCCCCACGAAGTCCCACACGTACACCGTCTTGTCCCAGCCCGCCGCCACCAAATCCACCGAGCCGTCCTGGTCCACGTCCGTCACCGTCGGAACCCCGCGCATCGCGTCGCCGGTCGAGAGCGGGAAGCCCGCCAACACGGCGCCGTTTCGATTCCAGCCCCAAATGTATTTCTCTTCCCCGCCGAGCACGATGTCGCGCAGGCCGTCGCCGTCGATGTCCGCGATCACGGGCGAAGACTCGGAATACGTGGTCGTCGAGTACGTGGCCGGAAAACCGGCGAGGTCGGTACCGATATCCGAAAGCCCGTAGAGCTTCCCGTTCGAGCTGGGGATGAACGTCTCGAGCTTGGCATCGCCGATGACGTCGGCCAGCGCGGGCGAGGGCGCGAAGAAGAGCCCGTTGGGAATGAATCGCGTCCACATCGTGGCTCCGGTGTGGTGCAGCGCCACGACACTCCCGCTGGCGATATTGACCACGATCTCGAGGTCACCGTTGTTGTCGATGTCGCCGATGGCGGGGCTGCCGCACACGTCGCCGCCGAACGCAACCGGGAAGCCGGGCACGTTCGACCCGTTGTCGTTGAGCGCGTGCAGCTGATCGGCCATGGTGCCGACCACGATCTCGTCCTTGCCGTCGCCGTCGATGTCGGCCAGCGCGGGCGTGGGATAGTGGAACGTCACCGCGCCGGGCAGGCGTTTGAGCACGCCCTGGGTGGCCGGGTTCGCGTCCCCGTCGACGTACTCGCTCCCGTCGGCGTTCCAGGCGTACACCACACCCATCTCGTCGATGGCGATGATCTCGTTTCCGAAGTAGCCGTCTAGGTCGCCGACCGCGATACCGGCCCGGATGAAGTTCTCCACCGGCCGCGGCCACCCGGGCAACACCGCTCCCGCGGAGTTGAACACGAACACCTGCTTGGTGTCGCGCGAGGCCGCGATGATATCGAGGCCGGGTACCTGGTCGACGGTCGCGAGTGCCACGTGCGACACGAAACTCTGCCCCTGCGTATTCAAAATACCCCATGTCAGCGCGCTCTGGTCGCCGTCCACGAGCTCGAAGCCGTCGTCGTGCCACGCGTACACGTAGCGGTCGCCCACCACGATCTCCAAATCACCGTCGCCGTCAATGTCCCCCACCGCCGGCGACGACGTGGTCTCGAGCTCCATCTGGATGGGCCAACCCACGAGCTGCGCGGGGTTGGTGCTCCCCGATTGCAACGCCGATGGAGCGCTCTCGTTGCCGGATGCATCCACCGTAGTCGCCCGATAGAAGTAGTTCGTCGTGGCACTCAGCCCGGTGTTGACGTAGAGGGTGTGCGAGACGGGGTCGACGTTGACCTTCGTGAACGGTCCGCCGCCGCTATTGGATCGGTAGACGTTATAAAACCGGGCGTCGGGGCTGGGGCTGGCGTCGAAGGTGATCTTGAGGCGGTCGGAGCCCAAGCTGGGATCGACCACGACGTTGGCCGGCGGTGTCGGCGGTCGCAACTCGAACGTGTCGACGTAGGCGCGTCCAAACGAATCCACGATCGATAGCCTTAGCCGATGCTCGGTGGCGACATCGGTCTCGGTTAGGATGAAACCGGCCGGATTCTCCGCTTCCGATTGGCTCGCGAAGGCGGGGTACGGGTCGGTGCCGTCGGTAATGGTGAAGAACGGATCGACCGCGGTCAGGGTCGCGTTGCCGCCGGGGTACGCGCCCGTCCCGAAGTCCTTCACGCGGTAGAACAACCGGAACTGCTCGCCCGCTTCCACCACGCCGTTGCCGTTCCCCGTGCCGGTATCGTCGATGCGGAGGTTGACGAGCGAGAGCGCCGGGCTGCGGACTTCCCGCTTGAACTCGTCGCGCCACGTGTGCACGCTGTTGACGCGGATGTGGGCGACGAAGGCGGCGACCGCTTCGTCGGTCATGCTGCTGGCGAAGACGACGCGCGGACCGCTGGTCGCGACCACGCTGTTGCCGGCCGCGATCGACCCGCCGATGTTCGCGAGGCTGTCGATCACCGTGACCCCCGGCGTCGAGGAACGGAAGCGCACGCTCAAGGTCCCGCTCGTGGTAGCGGTACCGGTGTTCTGGATCGTGAGCGCGAAATCGACCGTCTCGCCCGCCTCGACGATGTCGTTGTTGTTGCCGACGGTACCGTTGACGTTGTCGTCGTCGATGGCAACGCTGGATACGCGCAAGTACGCGCCCGTCCCGCCCACCGTGATATTTCCCTCGTAGCGCTTGAAGTTCGGCCCCGTGACGACCACCTTGATCGTGCCCGCACTCTCGGCGCGGAACGAGAGGGTGACCTGGCCGTTGATATCGGTCGTGCCGAACTCGTAGTCGTCCTCGTCCTTGGTCAGGCACACCCGGGCGCCTTCGACGGGAAGCGCGCTTTCGGTCACGGTGACCGTGATGTTATTGGTGCCCTTGTTGACGCTGGCGACGTGGTTGACCGCCAGCACCTTGACCGCATCGCTCCACAGCGGCATCTCGGGGTCACCGAGCAGCGTGTAGACGTAGTGGGTCCACAGGTCGACGCCGTCGCTCGCCAGCGCCAGCGGCGTGCGCGGTTCGCGCGAGCGCGCGAAGAGCTCGCCCAGACTGGTCACGCCCTGGTTGAAGAGCAGGCGATAAAACTCCTCGATGTAGTACGTGGACGCGTTCGGAAACGCACTGTCGTTCGCTCCCACGGTCGAGACCGCGCCCCCGTTGGGGTTGCGCAGGAAGTGCTCGGCCAGGCAATCGTAGGTGTAGGCGACGGCGGTACAGTTGAGCATGTTCAGGTTGCACAGCCGGCCGCCGTTGACGAGCGCGGCCGCGTCGCCGTTGACCAGGCTCGCGTCGCCCAGGGACATGTTGAAACGGAATCCGTGGCCGATGTGGACGACGTGGTTCTGCCCCGCGTTGAGCGAGTCGATGGCCGCCTGCCGGGACAACGGAATCGCGACCGGCGGACCCGGATACATCGCCGGCGTCTCGTACATCGGCGTGATCTCGAGCGCGGGGTCGGTCATCCAGGACTGGCGCACGTAGTCGAGCAGGTCGGCCCCGTTGAGCGAAATGGGATCGCCCGGGTCGTAGTCGGCCGGGAACAGCACTTCGCCGAGGAGCAATATCTTCTTGCCGTAGGTTCGGAACACGGGACGCTCGTAGTCCATCACCTTGTTGATCAGCACGCCGACCTCGGCCGGGGTGCGCGCGGGCAGCCGCCCCACGTACACTTCGGAATAGAGGTCCGCAGCGTCGACGCCGAACTCCCCGAAGACGGGGTCGTGATCCGCGTTCCAGTCGCCGTCGAGCCCGCCCAGATACATGTCGACCGGGAGTTCTTTTCCGTCGTCGTAGAACGCGCTGAATGCGAAGCGCGTGGGAATCACCTCGGTGTCGCCACCGACCAGCACGAAGGTGACGCCCCACTTCGCGTACGCTTCGATGACGAAGTTTCGAATCGTCTCGGGAGTGTCCGACCCGTTGCGTGCGTTGGCGAGGATCCACTCGACGGTCCGAATCACGGTCGGAACACCCTTGTCGGTCTTCCAGTCGGCGAGCGGCTGGAACGACGCGGCCAGCGCATCGGTGGTGACGATCACGTAGTCGACCGCGCTGCCCTCGAGCGAGGGAAACGCCGTGGGCTGGAATCCGCCGCGCGGCTTGGGTACCACCACGTTGCCCATGGAATAGCTGTCGATCGCAATCGGGTTGACGACCACGCCTTCGAGGCGCGCGCGCATGTCTTCCAGGAATCCGGCGCGGTATCGCTCGCGCACGACGGGCGCGATGTCTCCCGCGCGCGTGGCCACGGCGACATCGATGCGATCGAACACGTAGAGGTCCCCGCCGCGCAGCTCGAACGGGTATACGGCGACGCTCGCGATCGCGAATCCGTGGAGGAAGCCGACACCCAACAGGCGCGCACGCGCGTCGGGGAAAACGCCTTCGCCGGAATAAGAGGCCGCGGGTTGCGCCACGCCGCCTTCGCTGGTGACGAACGGTTCGGCCAGGATCGGGCGGACGCGCGTGGCGATGCGCCGCGGCTCCGACGCGGAGACGGTGAGGTCGCCCGCGGTGGTGCCTTGCGGCAGCAGTACGCGAACGACGCGATACGGGAGCTCGGGTAGACCGGGCTCGCGCACCGCATCCCAGCCCGCGCCGTCCACCAGGATACGGTCGCCGCCGGCCGACGCCACCACCTTGGGCCGCTCCGGCGCGGTCACCGTGAAGACGAGGTCGGACGCGGCCGCGGCCAGCGGAGCGCCGATGATGCATGCGATAACGAGAGAAGCGAAACAGAGGACGGAACAGACGCGTGCGCTGCGTCGCGAAAACATGCGATGACCCTCCACGGCTGCGGCGCCCCTCGACCGGTCACGACATCGACCGGCCCGCGGGACAATCACGATTCGGCACACTATCGATTTGGATGAACGACTCGCGTCGATAACAGTTCGGTCGTGCGTGGCTCCAGCGGTTGTCTGTACCCGAATCGTTTGGGGCCCAGCCCAAGGCTCATCGAGGCCCGAAGCGGGCCTCCCTTGAAGTGGCCCCAATCATAAACCAAGCGCCTCCCCGCGGTCAACGGGGAGTTGGAAACCAGGGGCCGTCCGGGACCGCTGATGTGTCGAGGAGGGTCATGCGACCCGAACGGCCCTGGTTCGTCGTCACTTCAATAACACCATCTTGCGGACGTCCGCGAAGCCCGGAGTCGTCATGCGATAGAAATAGACTCCCGATCCCACCGGCGAGCCCGCGTCGTTGCGCCCGTCCCACTCCACCACGTGCTTGCCCACCGCCTGCTCGCCGCTCACCAGCACCCGCACCCGCGCCCCCCGAACGTCGTAGACCACCAGACTCACGTCCGTCTTCCCGCCCGGCCCCGCCTCCGGCAACCGGTACTCGATCCGGGTCGTCGGGTTGAACGGATTGGGATAATTCTGCCCCAGGCTGGCACTTCGTACCGGCACGTACACGCTCGTCGTCTCGTGCACCAGCCCCGTCTCG
>DASPGK010000354.1:0-2260 GCA_035620655.1 Candidatus Krumholzibacteriia bacterium | reverse complement strand
CGAGCCTTCGCCGGTGCCTTCGCCCGCGCCTGTCTTGTCGCCGCGCCCGCTCCCCTCGCCGCTCGCGTCCGGTGGCGCGTCGGTCGGAATGGGCGCGGACGACTCCGTCGCCGGTGGTTGGGGCACGGTCGATTCGGCCGGCAGCGTCGATGTCTCGATCGCGACTTCGTCGGCGGGAATGGTCGCGCCGGCGGGAACGGGAGCGTCCACGTCGATCGAGACCTCGATGATCGACCCCGGCGCAACGCCGGCGGCACCGCCGCTTCCGCCCTCGCTTCCGCCCGCGGGACCCGTGCCCGGTCCCAGCCCGCCCCCGCGCCACCACAGCAAGAGCGAGGCGTGAAGCAGGAGCGACGCGGCGGCCGCGATGACCCAGCGTCGACGTGCATCGCTGCGCTCAGCGCTCGTCATCGCCATCCGGCCCCTCGAAGCGCGCCCGCATGGCGGGGGTGACGGCTGTGTGATATGGTCGAGACGCAAGGCCGTGTTTGCCCGCGCCCATCCCCGAGCCCGGGCGCGACGGCGTCCGAAGGTCGACCATGGCGTCCACGCCCACACGCTTGACGATTCCCAATCTCGTCACCGCCTCGCGCCTGGTGATGGCCGTCCTGGCCGCGTGGCTCGCTGCGCGCGCGGACGAGCCCGAGGCCGCGGTCGTGGTGTGCGTCGTGGCCGCACTGCTGGATGCGTTCGACGGCTGGTACGCGCGCGCGTTCGCGCAGTGCTCGCGGGTCGGCGAGCACATGGATCCGATGGCCGACAAGGTTCTGATGGGTGTGGTGTACGGCTGGGTCGGGATCGACGCGGGCTCGGCGATCGTCTGGTCGCTGGTCGCACTGGTCGGGGTTCGCGAAGCCGCGATGACGGTATTTCGATCCTACAGCCTTCGCCGGCATGGTCGCTACATTCCCGCGAGCCGGTTCGGGCGCACCAAGATGCTCGTGCAAAGTGTCGTGGGACTCGGCATCCTGGGGGCGACCCATCTCGCGGGGATCGCGGTTCCGGTGCCGGTGGTGGTGGGCGGCCTCGTCATCATTCTCGTGCTCTCGTACGCCTCGGCGGTCGCCTATGCCGTCGACTGGAAGAATCGGGGGAGCCTCCGCGAGGAGCCCCTGCGCGAGGCCGCCGCGCGCCGCGCCGTGGCCAATTCGTAGTGCGTCCCGGGGCGGCCGGATCGAACCCAAAGCAAAGGGGCCTGCCGCCGACCAGGAGCAGACCCACTTTGCGCTACGCATCACCATGGTTAGGCTGGTAGCACGTTGAAGGTAGGGGACGCCTCCGCCATTGTCAAGGTGGCGGCCGGGCGCTATCTTCTTCGCGGTGCGATCGATTTCACTTCGTAACAAGCACTTTGCCCAGATTGTCGTGCTCGCGGTGTGCGGCACGATGGTGCTGGCACCGTTGCCGCGCGCGTCCAACGACCCGCCGGTTACCGTGGCCGCGAACGCGCATTTCCTCCGCGACGCAGTGCCCGCGGCCGGCTTCGCGCACGCGCCCGAAGACACGACCGAAGACGACCCGTTTCTCTCGGAAGAGAAAGACACCAGCCAGCTGGTTTGGGAGATCGCGGCGTGGGTCGTGGGGGCCGCGCTGGTCGCGTTCTTCATTATCAAGGTCTTCATCGAGGAAGACCCCGACGAGACCGACGAAGGCGGCAGCACCAAACCCGATCCGTTCTGATCAGCGCTTCTTCCCGTCGGCCACCGGGCCGGTTTCCTTCCAGAAGGGCGCGTGTACCACCGCGCGCTGCCCCGACCTGCGGTCCGTCACTTCGACCAGCAACTCATAGCGGCCGTCGTCGAGCACGTCGATGTCGATCGCGATGGTCTCGCGATCGTCGTGCGAGCGTCCCTCGCGGCGGAAGGTTTGCGAGATGACCGCTTCGTCGTCCTCGCCAAAGCCCGCCCACTCGGCCGCGCGCCGCCCCCAGTCGACCCAGGCCGGATCCGATTCCGTGCGCGCGGGGAAGATCGCGTACCGGAGGTCGTACGACGAGGTGCGCGCTCCGCCGTCGGTGGCGAGCGCGAGGCTGTAGATCTCGAGGTACGTGCGCAGCCGTTCCCCGTCCGCGTACTGTCTCTCGACGTTGGGACGCATGCGGCGCCCGCCGCGTTCGATCGCTCCGTCTGGGCCCGGGCCGCGCGCGGGGGCTTCCTCGCGCACCAAGAGCACGTCGCTCAGGCACAACCCGTCGCCCACGAAGCGTTGCGCGTTCGCGTCCCGACGCCCGGAAGCGCGCGAGAGGCCGAAGGGGTCCTCG
>DASPGK010000353.1:0-4100 GCA_035620655.1 Candidatus Krumholzibacteriia bacterium | reverse complement strand
CACCGTAGGCGGTGTAGATCGCGTTGCTCTTGGGAGCGAGTGCAAGATAAACGACGCACTGCGCCAGTGCCAGCTTGCACTCCGGGTAGCCGATGAAGTCGACCGCGTCGCGCGCGGCGATCGCGACCACCAACGCCTGCGGGTCGGCATTGCCGACATCCTCGGAGGCGAAGCGTACCAATCGCCGCGCGATGTAGAGCGGGTCCTCTCCGGCTTCGCACATGCGCGCGAGCCAGTACAGTCCCGCGTCTGCGTCGCCGCCGCGCAGGCTCTTGTGGAGCGCCGAGATTAGATTATAGTGCGACTCGCCGGCCTTGTCGGTGGCGACCACGCGTTGCTGCAGCGCGTCCATGGCAATCGCACGCGATAGCGTGCGTGGTTTGGCCGACCTCGCGAGAGCGGAACCCGCGTATTCCAGGGCATTCAGGGCCACCCGCGCATCGCCGTTGGCGATGTCGGCAATCAGTTCCAGAACTCCGTCGTCGGCTGTAATCTGTGCCTCCCCCAGGCCCCGCTCGCGATCCGAAAGCGCGCGCTCGAGAATCGACACGACGTGCTCGCGGGTTAAAGCATTCAGCACGAACACGCGCGAGCGCGACAACAAGGGCCCGATCACCTCGAAGCTCGGGTTCTCGGTGGTGGCGCCGATGAACACGATGGTGCCGTCTTCGATGTGGGGGAGAAACGCGTCCTGCTGGGCCCGATTGAAGCGGTGGATCTCGTCGACGAACAGCAACAGCGGCCGCTTTTCGACCGCGCGCAGCTTGCGCGCGTCCTCGATGACGCGCTTGACCTCGGCGATTCCGGAGGTGACGGCGCTGAAGGTGACGTAGCGGTTCTTGACGCGCGACGCGATCAGGCGCGCGAGGGTGGTCTTGCCGCACCCGGGCGGGCCCCACAGGATCATCGACTGCGTGATTTCGCCGGCCTCCAGCGTCGCGCGCAGGAGTGTCCCCGGTCCCACGATGCTCTCCTGCCCCACGAACTCGTCCAGCGTGCGCGCGCGCATCTTGTCGGCCAGCGGAGCTGGCCTTCCGGGGGCGGGGTCGGGTGGGAGAAGATTGAAGGGTTCGCTCATGTCACCCGGTAGCGACGCTATCGCGTCGCCACGATTACTTATAAACGGGCTTGCGGTCGAAACGATGATTGGCGGTGATGCGGCGCACGGTCCCCGACTTGCTGCGCATCACGATCGAGTGCGTCACCGCCCCCCCGGGCACGAAGTGCACGCCCCGCAGGACCTCGCTGTTGGTCACCCCGGTGGCGGCGAACATCGCGTTCTCGCCGCGCACGAGGTCGTCGGCGCGCAGCACGCGGTCCTTGCGCGCGAACCCGGCCGCGCGCAACGCCTCCGCTTCCTTTTCGTCGCGCGGGTGGAACTGCGCCTGTATGTCGCCGCCCACGCACTTGAGCGCTGCCGCCGCCAGCACGCCCTCCGCGCTGCCGCCCACACCCATCACGACGTCGATCCCGCTGGACGCGATGGCGGTGGCGAGCATCGCGGTCAAATCGCCGTCGGAGATCAGCTCGATGCGGGCACCCGCGCCCCGCACTTCGTCGATCAACGCGCGGTGGCGGTCGCGATCCAGGATGCACACCGTCAGGTCCTCGACGTAGCAGCGCTTGGCGGCCGCGATGTTGACCAGATTGTCGAGCGGGCTGGCCTTGATGTCGACGCAGCCGGCGGCTTCGGGGCCCACCGCGATCTTGTTCATATACGGGACGGGCGGCACCAGAAACGAATCGGGGCTCGCGACGGCGATGGTGGCGATGGCGTAGGGACGACCGAAGGCGACCGAGTCGATGGATTGCAGGGCGTCGACGGCGACGTCGACGTCGGGAACAGCGCCCGTCTTGGCGTGCGCCTTGCGCGCCGGCGCCGCGGGGGCGTTCTCGGCGTCGCCGATGACGACGCGCCCGTTCATCTTGATCGAGCGCATCACCACCTCGACCGCGTCGCGCGCCGCGCGATCCGCGGCTTCGCCGTCGCCCTTGCCCATCCAGCGCGCCGACGCGAGTGCGGCGGCTTCGGTCACGCGGACCAGCTCGAGGGCGAGGTTGCGTTCCATCGGCTGGGGCGTTTCGCGGTCAGGCGAGGGGGCCGGGCGAACCCGCTTCCGTCCCCGGAGTGGCGACGTCGGGCTTGCGCGCCAGGGTCTCGTTCAGCTCGCGCGCCATCTGGTACTGGTGGAACGCGAACACGAACGGGAACAGCGCGTAGGCCACACCGAACGTCAGCGGATAGGCGATCAACGTGACGACGAAGGCAATGAAGAACCAATTCCACTGGCCGAGGTAGATGTAGCCCACGGGACCCATCACGATCCACGACAGCACGAAGCCCAGAAAACCGGCCAGCCCGGGGCTCTTGGGCTCACGCAGGGGCCGAAGCCGGGTCCACTCGCTGCCCTCGAGCGCCGCCGAAACCGAGCTGCGAATGCGTCTCCCGCAGTGCGGGCACAACTCCGATTTCTCGTCGACTCCGCGGCCGCAATATTTGCAGTACATGGTTACCACCTTACCGGATCAAGAAACGTCGGGCACCCATGCGGTTCTACGGCGGGCAAACATCGATTGTTACTGTCCGAATGCGGAAAGATTGGCCTTCGCGGTGGCGTTCGCGGGGTCGATCTCCAGCACCCGCCGCCACTGGGCCTTGGCGTCCGGCAGCATACCACTTTCCGCGAGAACGACGCCATAGTTATTGAGCACGGAGGGGTCGTCAGGGGCCTGGACGGCGGCGCGGCGCAGGTAGTCGCGCGAGCGCGCGAGGTCGCCGTTGCCGCGCCACGCCATGCCGACGATCGAGAGCGCTTCGCCCAGGGTCGGCGGCATGCGATCGATGCGCGGGTCGGTGCGCGCGACCCGGCCCGACTCCACCTCGGCGGCCAGGCTCGACAGTCCGTCGATCGCTTCGTCGAAGCGCGCCAGCGCCACCCGGGCGCGCGCGAGGTACACCGTGTCGCTCCACTTTCCCCCGTCGCTCGCGACCAGGGTCTCGAACTCGCGCGCGGCACTCTCGTTGTCCCCGGCGCGCAAATAGTGTCGTGCGAGGTTGCGACGGTATTCGTTCTGCTTGGGGCCGCCGATCGCGACCGCCTCGTTGAAGAGCGTGTCCGCGCGCGCGTTCTCGCCCACGCGCTCGAGTGCCAGCGCGTAGTTGTTGCAGAAGTCGCCGTCGCGTCGCTGGCCGAGCGTCTCCGCCTTGTGGAACGCCTCCACCGCGGCTTGGTCGTCGACGCCGGTCAACCCGATGCCGACGGCGGCGACGAAGTCGGGGTTGTCGGGCTCCAGCTCGAGCGCGGCGCGCCACTGCGGGAGCGCTTCCTTCGTGCGACCCAGGTCGTGCAGTGCGAGCCCGTAGTTGTAGTACACCAGCGGATCGCCGTCGGAGAACTTCATCGCCACTTCGAACTCGGTCAGCGCGCGACCGGTCTTGCCGTTCTCCATCAGCAGTGTCCCCAGCTTCAAGTGCGGCTGGTAGTCGCCGTAGTCGATGCGCATCGCCTGCTCGTAGCTCTTGACCGCGTTGGCAAAGTCGCCGAGACCGCGATAGGCGTCGCCCAGCATCGCGTACGCCTGGTCGTCCTTGGGTTGCGACTTGAGGTAGGACTGCAGAGAGCGCACCGCCTCGGCGTAATCCCCCGCCCCGATCTGGAGCGAAGCGCGCCGCTTGATCGCGTTGAGGTCGGCGTCGGGCCCCGGCTGCGCCGGCGCGGACGCGCACGCCGCGAGCAAACTCGCGGCCACAACCCAACCGTTGCGAATCGTAGTGATAGAACGCGCGCGCATGCGGGGTGAATATACCGCGCGGACGGATGCAATGCGAGCACGGGGCGAACCGCGGCGGGTGGCACCGAGACGGGGCCCCGCGGGCGACATGCCCGCGGGGTGGCGAGGCGACAGGACCCGCCGCGCAGCGCTAGTTTATCAGGAAACGACGCGAGCCTTGGTACGTAGCACGCGGGCGCGCAGACGGCCCGCGTGTATGTTGAGCCAGTGCTTGCGGGGCAGGAACGAAAACACGGGCGGGCGACGAATGCCCATACGAGAGAGCTCCGAGGCCGGCGCCGGGTGCTTGCGATCGAGCTTCCAGGCGC
>DASPGK010000352.1:0-2171 GCA_035620655.1 Candidatus Krumholzibacteriia bacterium | reverse complement strand
GTAGGCGCCGACTTGCCCGCAGGACGCTCCCGCGGGGTGATTGCCGGGCAGGCACGGTGAGGCGAGACCGAGGGTGTAGTTCATCGAGTCGACCGACCCGCAAAACAGGGGGTCCGCGGTGAAGTTGCCGCCCCCGTCGATTGCGGTCGGCGGCAGGTCGTTCGACACCGGGTTGCGGTAGGTGTCGTTGCAGGCGAAGGTCACCGCGCTGTTGGCGGAGACGAAGTACGGGGTCCCGTCCCCTCCGTAGGCGACGATCGAACTCTCGACCCGAATCGCCGGGCTGGCCAAGATGTAAAGCACGCCGGCGTCGGAACCCATGTTGCGCACGAACGTGCAGCGCGCGATAGTCGCCGCCCACATGCTGCGCATGAAGATCGCGCCACCCTGCGGGGCCTGGTTGAACGCGAACACCGAGTCGTCGACATACGCCAGGACGTGGTTCATGTAGATCGCCCCGCCCCCGCTCTCGGCCGTGTTGTGGTGGAATCGGCAGCGTCGGATGGTGATGGGCGTCGACGTATTGACCAGGAGCAGCGCACCCCCGTAGGTCGCGGTGTTGTTCATGAACTCGCAGTCGATGAAGCTCGGTTGCGCGAGGCCCCCTACCCACGCCACGCCGCCGAAGGTCGCGAAGTTGTCGCGAAAGATGCAGTTCTTGAAGGTGTCGTGCGAAATGTGAAGGATCATGGCGCCGCCCAGGGCGTCGCTCAACCCGGGCGCATAGCCGCCGGTCAGGGTGAATCCGTCCACGATCGCGTAATTGAGTCCGTTGGTGACCAGTACCCGGCCCTGCCACTGTGCGTCGAGGATGGTCGCCTGGGGGCCCGCTTCGCTCACCAGCGTGATGTCACGGCGTCCCTCGTTGAACTCGATCATCGCGTACAGGTCGTTGGGGAGCGTGTTCTGGTTGGTCCAGGTGTAGGTCCCGGGTGCGACCAGGATCGAGTCCCCCGGTGCGCAGGCGTTGACCGCGGCTTGGATGGTGGGCAGGTCCCCGGTGCCGTCGACGCGGATGCGCCAGGTTCGGGCGCTCGCCGGGAGCGCGAACGCGGCCACGAGCAGGGCGATCAGTGCGATTCTCAAGGGGTGCATACGCAAGACGATTGCGTGGGGTAGCTCCAACGTTAATACCCGCGTCCGTCCCGCGCAACGGCAGAATTGCACGACGGGGTTCCCCTTCGTATACTGGCCCGCCATGGTCCCGATCCTGATTCCTCTATTGCTGATGGCGTCCCCCGCCGACGACTGGTCGACCGAGTTCGAGCGCACGGGCGGCCGTCTCACGTCCACGTATGCCCAGACCATCGAGTACTGCCGGCGCCTCGACAAGGCGTCGAAGTGGATCCGCTTCGAGTCGTTCGGCAAGAGCGGCGAGGGGCGCGATCTCCCGCTGTTGATCGTCGACAAGAACGGCGACTTCTCCGCCGAGCGCGCGCACAAGCGGGGTAAGGCAATTGTGTTTGTGCAGGCGGGCATCCACTCGGGAGAGATCGACGGCAAAGACGCGGGGCTGATACTCGTGCGCGAGATGGCGATCACGCGCGAGCGCGCGGATTTGCTCGATCGCATCACGCTGGTCTTTATCCCCATCTACAACGTGGACGGGCACGAGCACGTGCAACCGTACAATCGCGTCAACCAGAAAGGTCCCGAGAACGCGGGCTTTCGCGCCACCGCGACCTTCCTGAACCTCAACCGCGACTACATGAAAGCCGACGCGCCCGAGACGCGGGCCTGGCTTTCGCTGTGGAATCGATGGGACCCCGACTTCTTCGTCGATTGCCACGTCACCAACGGCGCCGACTACGCCTACGTGGTGACCTACCTCATGGAGGTGTTCGCGAACGCGGACCCGGGTGTGGCCGCGTGGTCGCGCGATCGCTTCGTCCCCGAGCTCGAGCCGCGCATGCGCGAGTCGGGCTTTCCGGTCGTGCACTACGTCGAGTTTCGCCGCGACCACGATCCCGCGAGCGGACTGAAGACGTGGGCGTCGACGCCGCGCTTCTCCACCGGTTACGTCGCACTCGCAAACCGGCCGGCGTTGTTGGTCGAAACCCACATGCTCAAAGACTACGCGACGCGCGTCACCGGGACGCACGCGATCCTGCAGCGCACGCTGGAGATCGTCGGCGAGCAGGCGGACGAGGTGCGCCGCATCAACGTGGAGG
>DASPGK010000351.1:0-2508 GCA_035620655.1 Candidatus Krumholzibacteriia bacterium | reverse complement strand
AGTTGGGGCGCCGCGATGGGACCGGTCGTGCTTGCGCTCGAGCCGCGGCTCAAAGTGGGCGTGCTGGTGGTGGCGGGACTCCTGTTTCAACCGTCACAGCCGGAAGCCGACCCGATGGCGTACATTCGACACGTGCAAGCGCCCGTCTTGATGCTCAACGGCAAATATGATTTCTTCTTTCCTTACGAAACGTCGCAAGTCCCATTCTACGAACTCCTCGGAACGCCGCGGGATCACAAGAGGCTCGTGGTGCACGAGGTCGGGCACGCGATTCCCGCGGCGGATCGCGCGCGGGAGTCACTCGCGTGGCTGGATCGGTACTTGGGGCCGGTGCGATAACTCGTGCGGGATTGGTGGGGGCTGCGAAGAAGTCGAACTAGAGACACCGGAGTATGTCATCGACGGCGGAAGAAGGAAAGACGGCCACCCGAACCTCGCGGGTGGCCGGTCCTTGTATATCGAGACTAGCGATAAAGCGACTTGATCTGGCCCCACGTGGACGGCTCGGTGGGAAGTACGTTTCTCTCGACGGTGATCTCAATCCTCCAGGTCGAAGTTGCGACCGCGAACCCCGTGGTCACCTCACACTTGTACTGCCCCACGACCGTGATCGGGAGAATCGGATTGACCAAACTGAACCCGGTGTCCGTGAGGTTGTCGCCGAAGCGCGAAACCTTGTGGGACAGGACCGTGCCGAACGGCGGAGCCGCCTCGACCGGTCCGGAGACGTCGAAGTACGAGATATCCTGGTTGTTGACCGAATATTCCCAGTGGATGTGCACGATGGTCATATCCGTCGGGAGGTTGGCGAAAAATGAGTCCTGCGTGTTCGAGGTAGGCGTTGGTCCGATGGTGCCGGTCCACGAGTTGACGCCGACATCGAAAACAAACACGGGCGGGTTGGATTGGTCCAGATCGCCATCGACGCCTTCGTCATAGACTACCGGCGCTGCCAGGCCCGCGCTGGCATGGGCCAGCAATACGATCGCGCCCAAGAATCCAGCTTTAACGATTTTCATGGCTCGAACCTCTTTGTGTTTCCTGCGGCCACATTGTGGTTAGCCGGGTTTTCGGCCCGGGCATGCTATTGTACTCCCGTTCGTCGTCGCGGCGGAAAAAATCGACACCGCACTTGTTGCATGGCGGACGGGATGCAAGAATGCGTCTGTATGCGGGACGCGCGTTCTCGACCATCCGACGAGATCGGCCGGAAACGCAGCCGGAGGAGGTGACAATCCCATGTCCGAAAAGGATCGTTTGTTTCGCCTGACCGAGTTCGCGGCATGCGCCGGTTGAGCCTCTAAATTCAGCGCGGCGGGGCTGCGCGACATACTCGCGAAGTTGCCCGTTCCGACCGACCCCAACGTAATGGTGGGTCACGCCGGAAGCGACGACGCCGGGGTGTATCGTCTCTCGGACGATGCGGCCATGGTAGTCACGGTGGATTTCTTTACTCCCATCGTCGACGACGCGTACGACTACGGCCGCGTCGCGGCCACCAACTCGCTCTCGGACGTGTACGCACTGGGGGGGCGGCCCGTCGTGGCCCTCAACATCGCGGGCTTTCCCGAGAACAAGATTCCGGCCGACGTGCTGGGCGAGATCATTCGCGGCGGGTCCGATGTCGCGCGCGCGGCCGGCGTGTCGATCCTGGGCGGCCACACCGTCAACGACGCCGAGGTGAAGTACGGGCTCGCTGTAGTCGGATTGATCGACCCGCGCCGCATCGTGCGCAACGCGGGCGCGCGCGCCGGCGACGTCTTGATCCTTACCAAGCCCATCGGGACCGGCGTGCTCGCGACCGCCTTGAAGCAGCGCGCGCTCTCTCCGGAGCGGACGCGCGCGCTGGTCGACTCGATGACGTTGCTCAACCGGAGCGCGTCGGAGGCGATGCTTCGCCATGACCCGCACGCGTGCACCGACATCACGGGCTACGGGCTCGTCGGCCACGCCAACGAGATGGCGGAAGGAAGCGGCGTGACGATCGTCGTGCGCTCCGCGAACGTCCCCGTGCTCGAGGGCGCGCGCGAGGCGGTGGAGCAGGGCCATCTCACGGGCGGCGGCAAGGCCACACAACGCTTCATGCGGGACAAGGCGCGCCTGGCGCCCTCGGTCGACGAGACCACGACCGCGCTCATGTTCGATCCGCAAACGTCGGGGGGGCTCTTGATCGCGGTGGCGCGCGAGAACGCGCCACGACTGCTCGACGATCTCAAGACCAACCACCCGCGCGTTGCCGTGGTGGGCGAGTGCGTCGCGCGGCGCGACGTCTCCATCGTCGTCGAATGAAGTCCCGCCCCGAGCGGATCCTGCTCGCCATGATCGCGCTGCAGCTCCTGCACGCGGTCGAGGAGTTCGTCTTCGAGTTCTGGAATGCCTTCCCGCCCATGCGCGCGGTCTACGGCGACGTTTCCGGCGTGGGCGTCTTCGTGCTCTTCCACTCGTTGCTGATTCTCTTCGGTGTCTGGTGCTACCGGGAGCTGCGGCGCGGCGGCATCACGTCATACG
>DASPGK010000350.1:0-6053 GCA_035620655.1 Candidatus Krumholzibacteriia bacterium | reverse complement strand
GACTCCTTCTTCCTTGTGCGGTGCCGGCGTGGTGGCAGGCGCCGCGGGACCGGAACGGGGCAGGACGATTGCGAACGTGCTGCCGCGCCCGGGCGTGCTGGAAACCGTGATCCGCCCGCCGTGCCTCTCGACGATGGCCTTGCACAGCGCCAGACCCAGACCGAACCCTTTGGAACCGAACCCGTACGCGCCCGACGAGTGGTGCATGACGTCGCCCACTTCGTAGATCTTCTCGAAAATCCACTTGAGCTCGTGCTGCGGGATGCCGATGCCGGTGTCCTCGACGGTGACGTGGACCTCGCTCTCGATCTGGCGCGCGGTGACGTGCACCGTGCCGCCGTCGGCGGTGAAACGGATCGCGTTGTCGAGGAGCGCCAGGAAGGCGTCGGTCAACCGGCGCGGATCGAGGACGGCGTGGAGTGGCTCCTCGCCCAGCGCGAGCGTCAGGCGCAGACTCCGGCTCTCGGCGATCGCGCGCCGCGTGACGGCCGCTTCGCGCACGATCTCGCGCACGTCGCGCCGCGCGAGTTGGAGCGACTGCAGGCCCTGCTCGTAGTAGGTCAGGTCCAACATCGACTGCACGAGCTTGTTCAAGCCGGTCAGCTGCTCGGTGATCATGGTCGTGGTTTCCTTGACCTTGTCGGGCAGCTGGCCCATCGCACCGCTCGCAATCATTTCGTTGAAGCCGGTGATGATGGTGAGCGGGGTGCGCAGTTCGTGGCCGGCGAGCGCGATGAAGTTGCTCTTGGCCTGGTCGAGGTTCTTTAGCTTTTGCACGTAGGTGGCGAGCGACTCGCGCATGAGCGCAAAATTCCTGCCCAGGAGCGCGATCTCGTCCTTGCCGCGCAAGTCCAGCGGGTAGGTGTACTGGCCCTTTTGGAGCGCCACCGACGCGGCCACGATGCGGGAGAGCGGCGCGGTGATGCTATTCGCGACCAGGAAGCCCACCACCAGCGTCACCACGACCGCGAACAAGCCGCCCAGCGCCAGGCGCTTCTCGAGCATCAGGATGGGGGTCATCTCGGACATGAGCTCGCGGCCGATCAGCGCGTCGAAGCCGTCTTCCGGCGCGACCCCGCCCACGCCGACGTGAATCGTCAGGTATTCGCGCCCGTCGTGCTCGCGGCTGAACGCCTCCGAGAGCGTCACCGATCCGCGCGCGATGGTGGTCGCGACCGCGCCCCGCGGGCTCCAGTCGATGGTCTGGCCCGGCTTCGCCGCGTAGGTGCTCGCGAAGGCGGCGCCGTTGCGCGCGAGGCAGACGTCAGCGCCGGTCAGGCGCTTGACTTCGCCCGCGAACTCGTCGGTCAAGAAGCTGCCGAGGCGAATGACCGCCTCCAGGTTGTGGAGCACGTACACGGGCGCCACCGCGGCCACCACGATGCGTCCGTCGTACTCGTAGAAGTCGGCGATTGCGGAGCCGCGCATGGCCAGGTCAAGGCCCGCCGCGCCCGGGCTCGATCCATACGCGGGTGAGGTGGCACCGCGCGCGAGGCGGTCGTCGCTTCCGCCGCGGCTGACGCGCGTAATGAAGCGGCCGTCGGCATCGAACATCTCCATGAAATCGGCGTCGGTGATGCGCAGGAAGTCCGCCGCGATGCCTTCCAGAGTAGGCACGAACTCGGCGCCGCGCTCCTCGCGCGGGATCGAGAAGGGCGCGAAGAAGCGCGGATCACGGACCGTCACTTGCGCCATGCTGACCAGTTCGTTGCGCCGCGACGTCACCATCTGCACGAAGACCGAGCCCGCCTCGGCGAGACTCTCGTTGACGCGGCGGCGCACGGTGTCGTTGGCCGTCTGCATGGTCGAGAGCAGCACGGCGACCAGGATCATGATCAGCGGCGCCGTCGTCAGGACGACGATGCGTGCTCGTAATGATCCGAATCGCAGCATGGCTTACCGTCTTGCTAGTAGTGGTACGCGCGGATCAAATGCTCACGTCGAGACGCGTCACACCGTCGCCGACGGCCGCCTTGACCGACCGCTCGCCCAGATCCGGGTGCCAGACCTTCAGCGTGTAGTTGCCGCCGGGAACGTCGGGCAGCACGTACTCGCCGTTTTCGTCCGGCTGCGTGACGAACTTCGTGTCGACCACGAGCACATATGCCGACATGGTCGAGTGGATGTCGCAGAACACTTGCACGATCCCCGGCTTGTCGAAGGTGACGCTCTTCGACTTGCCCTTGCCGTAGTAACCCAAGTCGAACTTCTTCGGCTTCGAGTACGAGAACACGTTGTGATAAACGAGGTCGCCGTTGGGGAAGTCGATGGTGGCGCCGACGGGAACGCCGAGCACGTGGGGCTCGAACGACTGGTTGATCTGCCACAGCTCGGGGCGCGCGGTGTCGCGCGCGGCATCGCGCGTGCCCGGCCCTTCGAGATACACGACGACGTCCTTGGGCGTGCTCGAGCGAGGGCCGCGCGCATCGCTGGTGCCGACCGAATTCAGGGTGCCGGCGTAGGGGTCCAGCCCCGCGGACATGGGGGCGGCCACGTCCGAGACGATCCGGATGGTCCCGCGGATCTCGCCGGCCTGCACGACGGTGGCAAAAAGCATCCACAGGGCAGGAACCAAAACGATCCACCAGCGGGGTCGGCCTCGGCGCTTGGCCGGGCGTCGGAGTCGAAGCGTGGAATGAGTCATAACAGAATCACTTCCAATGGGTTACGACGCGAGCCAGGCCCTTTTTGCGAGGGGGTGCGACGCGCGCCAACCGTCGGTTTGACAAGCTGCTCCTGGGAGCCAGCCGCACGATACGGGAATCCCTGGAAGCCCCGTGCAACGGTCGTGCCGTACAAGGAGGGGGCAGGAATTGGGAGGTTGAGCGCGCTGCCGTGTCGGCCCTACAATCCGACGCTTCCAAACCGTTCATGAAGCTAGCGATTCAGAATGTCGGCAAGACCTACCGTGGTGGTGTGCGCGGGCTCGACGCGTTTTCACTCCAGTTGGGTCCCGGTGTGCTGGGACTCCTGGGCCCCAACGGGGCGGGCAAGTCCACCCTGATGCGCATCCTCGCCACCATCACGCGCCCATCCGAGGGTCGCGTCGAATGGAACGGGGTCGACATCGTCGCCAAGCCGGACGCGCTGCGCGCCGAGCTCGGGTACCTCCCGCAGGACTTCGGGATCTATCCCAACTTGAACGCGCAGGAGTTTTTGGAATACATCGCGGCCGCGAAGGGAATCGCCGCGCGCGCGGCGCGCACGCGCATCGACGAGCTCTTGGCGCTCGTGAATCTCTCGGACGCGCGGCGGCGCCCGCTCGGCGGATTCTCCGGCGGCATGCGCCAGCGCGTCGGCATCGCGCAAGCCTTGTTGAACGATCCCAAGCTCCTGATCGTCGACGAGCCCACCGCCGGCCTCGACCCCGAAGAGCGCGTGCGCTTTCGCAACCTCCTCTCGGATCTCTCGGGCGAGCGCATCGTGATCTTGTCGACGCACATCGTCTCCGACGTCGAAGCCACCGCCACCCACATCGCGCTCATCAACAAGGGCAGGCTGGTCGTGTCGTCCTCGCCCGAAGATCTGCTGCGTACCGTGGAAGGGCGCGTGTGGGAGTGGATGGTGTCCAGCGCCGAGTTGACCGCGGCCAAGCAGCGCTACCGCATCTCGTCCACGATTCGGCGCAGCGACGGCGTGCGCGTGCGCGCGGTTTCGGAGACGGCACCCAGCGCGGGCGCGCAGCGCGTAGCGCCCAGCCTCGAAGACGCCTACCTGTTCCACATCGCGCCCGCCGCGGCTGGCACACCCGCGTGAGCGTCGTCCATCGGCTGTATCACCTCGCGCGCGCCGATTTCTTCGAGCGCGTGCGCCGCCACGGATTTCTGATCACGATGCTGTTCTGCGTGTACGCGGGCTACGCCTTCCTGCCACCCAACCCCAGCCCCTACGCCACCCTCAAGCTGGACCAGTATCGCGGCGTGTACAACTCGGCCTGGGTGGGCACCGCGGTCGCGATGCTCTCCGCGGTGTTCATCTCGATGATCGGATTCTATGTGGTCAAGAACGCGATCCAGCGCGACCGGCACACGCGCGTGGGGCAAATCCTCGCCACCACACCCATCTCGCGCGTTCAGTACACGCTCGGCAAGACCATCAGCAACTTCGCGGTGTTGGCCGCGATGGCGCTGGTGGTGGCGATCGCGTGCATCGGCATGCAGGTCCTGCGCGCGGAGGACCGCTCGATCGACTTGGTACGCTTGCTCGCGCCCTTCGTGCTGCTGACGCTCCCCATGCTGTTCGTCACTGCGGCACTCGCGGTGTTGTTCGAGACGTTGCCGCTCATGCGCGGCGGCTTCGGGAACGTCGCATACTTCTTCTTGTTCGGGGCGTTTCTAGCCGCCGGTGCCGGCAACGAATCGCGGGTCTCGAGCAACGAGGTGACGGGGATGGGCATCGCGATCCCCAGCATGATCGAAGCCGCCCACGCCGCGTATCCCGAGTTCGAGCCCGACAGCGTCTCGGTGTCGATGGGAATCAACATTCGCTCGGAGGGGGAGTGGAGCCTGAAGACGTTCGAGTGGAACGGAATCGACTGGACTCTTCAGAGTATTGGCTGGCGAATGTCGTGGGTGTTGGTCGGTCTCGTCGTGGGAGCCGCGGCCGCGATACCGTTCGACCGCTTCGATCCCGCGCGCGGCAGGGGCGACTCGATAAGAGCGGCGTCGCGCCGGTGGGGACGTCGTCGGCGTGCGACCGCGCGCGAGGTCGTCGACGACGCCGAGGTGGAAGCGACTCCGTCGCACGCCAACGTCCACCTGACGCCGCTTCCCGCCGGCGCGCGAGGCATTCGTCTGGGCGCGATGGTGATGGCCGAGTGGAAGCTCGTCGTGCGCGGCTTGCGATGGTGGTACGCGGGACCGATCGCGGCGTTGATCGCGTCCATCTTCGCCCCCCTCTCGGGTGTACAAGCGATCGTATTGCCGCTCGCGTGGTTCTGGCCCGTCCTCCAATGGTCGAAGCTCGGCACGCGTGAGGCGCGCTTCGGGACCGGCGCGATCTTCTTCTCGACGCCGCACCCGCTGGCGCGCCAATTGTTCGCCACCTGGATCGCCGGTGTCATGCTGGCCGTGCTGGCCGCGGCACCCGTCGCCGTGCGCTTCGCGATCGCGGGAGAGTCGGCGTCACTCGCCGCGTGGTGCGTGGGCGCTGCGTTCATACCGGCATTGGCGCTGGCACTGGGCGTGTGGACCGGATCGGGGAAGTTCTTCGAGGTGCTGTACACCGCGCTCTGCTACGCCGTGGTCCAGCACGTCCCTCCCATGGACTTCATGGGCGCCATCCCCGAGGCAACCGAGAAGGGATACCCGACCGTTTACGCGGGCGTGACGCTCGTGCTGCTCGCGATCGCGTTGTTGGGCCGTCGGCGCCAGGTGCGGGGCTAAGTCCGCGGCGTCGCCACCCCGTTTCGGAAGCACTGGCGGGCTGGGGCCGAGTGTGGTATAAACGAGGCCTTCCGCGATCCGCAGGGATTGATCCCGACGCGATCTCGAAACGCCTTTCGGAGCTGGTGTAGCTCAGCCGGTAGAGCAGCGCATTCGTAATGCGCAGGTCCGCGGTTCGATTCCGCGCACCAGCTCCAGTTTTCCTCCCCTTCGTCACGCCGTTCGATCAGCGAGACTGGATCCCTCCCCTTCGGCGATCTTGCGGTGTTTCCTGGTATGATTCTGCCGTGAGCAGGACTGAAGCGGGTCTCTCACCAGTCGCTCGTGCGACCCGTCGGGGGTGAGCCATGTCGAAGGACCGTAACGCAAATTGTCGGAACCGAGCGAGAAAGCGCGGTGCAACGCGCGACGTGCATGCTTACCTTCCTTGTATGCGTGTATGGCGTCGTCGACGCCGCACCGCCGAGCGGCGACCGCGTCGTTCTGTGCAACGGTGTCGACTGCCGGATTCACGACGAGGCGCGCGAAGCGCTTTCGTCGGACTATCTGAGCAGCACCAATTATCGTACACTCATCCGGCCCAGCCGGTCGCCTTGCCGGGTTGGCGATCCGCGCGCGTTCCCGGGACCGGCGGGCCTTGCTGCCAGGCGTCGTTCACCAGCCGCCACA
>DASPGK010000349.1:0-5144 GCA_035620655.1 Candidatus Krumholzibacteriia bacterium | reverse complement strand
TTCATTGCGGCAGCGACACGCTCATCGCGACCGCGTTGCCCCCGCCCAGGCACAGCGACACCAGCCCGCGCTTGGCGCGTCGCTTGCGCATGGCGTGAATGAGGGTCGTCAATACACGCGCGCCGGAGGCGCCGATGGGGTGGCCGAGGGCCACGGCACCGCCGTTGACGTTGAGTCTCTCGGGCGGAATCTTGAGCTCGCGAATGAGCGCCACGCCCTGCACCGCGAAGGCCTCGTTCAGCTCGATGACGTCGTAGTCGGTGATGCGCGTCTTGGTACGCTCCAGCAGCTTCCCGACCGCCTTGACGGGCGCCATCATCACCCACTGCGGCTCCATGCCGCCGGTCGCGTAGGCGTCGATGACCGCGAGCACCTCGAGGCCGAGCTCCTTGGCCTTCTTCTCGGTCATGACCAGCAGGACCGAGGCGCCGTCGTTGATGGTGCTCGCGTTGCCGGCGGTGACGGTGCCGTCCTTTTCGAATGCGGGCTTGAGCTTGGCGAGCTTCTCCTTGGAGGCATCGGCGCGCGGCCCTTCGTCGACGGCGACCGCGAGCGCTTCGCCCTTGGGCTGCGGCACCATGACGGGCACGATCTCGTCTTTGAAGTCGCCTCGCTCCGCCGCGGCGACGGCCTTCTTGTGACTCTCGACCGCGAACTCGTCCTGGGTCTCGCGCGATATGCCGTACTTTTTCGCCACCAATTCGCCGGTGTTGCCCATGTGGTAGTCGTTGTAGCAGTCCCACAGGCCATCGTTGATCATGGCGTCGATCAAGCGGCCGTGGCCCAGACGCTGCCCCGCGCGCGCGTCGGGCAGGAGGTACGGCGCCATGCTCATGCTCTCCATGCCGCCCGCGAGCACGACCTCGGCGTCGCCGGCCTTGATGGCCTGTGCCGCCAGCATGACCGACTTCAATCCCGAGCCGCACACCTTGTTGATGGTGACCGCACCCACCGACGGCGCCACACCGCCGAAGATCATGGCCTGGCGCGCGGGCGCTTGCCCCACACCCGCTTGCAGCACGTTACCGAGGATCACCTCGTCGATGGTCTCCGAGTCGAGCTTGGTGCGCGCGAGGGTCTCCTTGATGAGCCCCGCGGCCAGACGCGGCGCGGGCAGGGTCGACAACCCGCCCATGAAGCGCCCGATGGGGGTGCGAAGCGCGGATACGATGACGGCTCGTTCCATGTCGGTAATTTCTCCTTCGATGCGCGGGTTATTCGTCGCCGAGAACCGCGCGCGCGATGATGATGCGTTGGATTTCGCTCGTGCCTTCGCCGATCTCGCCCAGCTTGGCGTCGCGATAGAAGCGCTCGACGTGGTACTCCTTGCAGTACCCGTAACCGCCGTGAATTTGAATGGCCTGGTCGGTGACGCGCATGGCCATCTCGGACGCGAACAACTTGGCCATCGACGCGTAACGCCCAAAATCTTCGCCCGCGTCCTTGCGGCGCGCGGCGTCGTGGATCAACAGGCGTGCGGCGTGGATCTCGGTGGCCATGTCGGCGATCTTCAGCTGCGTGGCCTGGAACTCGGTGATGGGCGTGTCGAACTGCTTGCGATCCTTGCCGAACTTGATCGCGGCCTCCATCGCGGCCTGCGCGATGCCGAGTGAGAACGCACCGATCGAGATGCGGCCGGCTTCGAGCGTCTTCATGAAGGTGCGAAATCCGCCGCCCTCGGAGCCGAGCAGGTTGGCCTTGGGAACCTCGCAGTTGTCGAACACGATCTCGTAAGTCCCCGACGCGCGCAAGCCCAGCTTCTTTTCCCTGGATCCAACGACGAAGCCCGGGAAGTCGTTCTCGACCACGAACGCGCTGATGCCCTTGGAGCCCTTGCCGGGGTCGGTGACGGCGGTCGCGATCAGGTAGCGCGCCCAGCCGCCGTTGGTGACGTAGATCTTGGTGCCGTTCAAGATGTACGTGTCGCCCTTCAACACCGCGGTCGTTTTGGTGTTGGACGCGTCGCTGCCGGCCTGCGGCTCGGTCAAACAGAAGGCGCCGATCGCCTCCCCGCTCGCGAGCTCGGGGAGGAAGCGCTTCTTCTGCGCCTCGCTGCCCATCAAGAGCAGCGGGCCGCACGCGAGCGAATTGTGCGCCGCCACACCGAGGGCCGTCGAGCCGCACGCGCGCGCGAGTTCTTCGATCACGATTGCGTACGAGACGGTGTCGATGAAGGTCCCGCCGTACTCGGCCGGGACGATCAACCCCAAGAAGCCGAGCTCGCCCATCTTCTTGAAATTCTCGACCGGGTACTCGCCGGTTGCGTCGATGTGCGCCGCGTTCGGCACGAGCTCCGCTTCCGCGAAGCGGCGCGCGGTCTCCCGGATCATCTGGTGTTCTTCGTTCAAGAGGACTTGCGACATGCGGCTACTTTCGATGGGTGAATAGCGATTGAATGAATTTGACGACGTCTTGCGTGCTGGTCCCGGGGCCGAAGATGCCGGCGATACCCGGGAGCTTCTTTAGAGCTTCGGCGTCCGCGTCGGGGATGATGCCCCCCGCGATCAGCTTCACGTCCGCGAGCCCGCGCGTGTTCATGAGCTCGCGCACGCGCGGCAGGAGCGTCATGTGCGCGCCCGAGAGAATGCTGACCGACACCAGGTCGACGTCTTCTTGCAGCGCGGCGTCGACCACCATCTCGGGCGTCTGGTGGAGCCCCGTGTACACGACCTCCATGCCGGCGTCGCGCAACGCGTTGGCGATCACCTTGGCGCCGCGGTCGTGGCCGTCCAGGCCGGGCTTGGCGATCAGGACTTTGATCGGTCGGTTCATGGTAGAGCCAGTTCGCGCGCGGCCTGGTACGGCGACGTACGCCCGCCGACGACCGCCTCCAAGATACCATCAAACCGCGCGGCCCGGGTAGGGTCTCGCCACAGGTCCTCGCGCACGCGCTCTTCGACCAACAGGCGGACGCGTTCGCGCAGGGCCTCGCGGCGGCGCGCGGCCCGGCGGCCCTTCTCATCGAGGTGCGCGCGGTGTCCCGCGAGTGCCGCGTCCAACGCGTCGATGCCCCTGCCTTCGGTGGCCGAGGTCTGCACGACCGGCGGCGCCCAGGGGTCTTTCGTACTCGTGCGCAATCCGATGACCGCCGTCAAGTCGGCGGCCAGCGCATCCGCGCCCGGACGGTCCGACTTGTTGACGACGAGCACGTCGGCCACTTCGAGCAGGCCCGACTTCATGGTCTGCACGTCGTCTCCCGCCTCCGGCGTCAGCACGACCACGACCGTGTCGGCCATGTAGCGCACGCGCGTCTCCACCTGGCCCACACCCATGCTTTCGAGGATCACGACGTCGCGGCCGAAGGCGTCCATCACATCCGCGAGCTCGCCGGCCAGGGCGCTCAAGCCCGTCTCGCTGCCGCGGCTCGCGAGCGAGCGCACGAACACCCCCGCGTCGCCCTGCGCGTGCGCCATGCGCACGCGGTCGCCGAGAATCGCTCCGCCCGAAAACGGGCTCGAGGGATCTTCGGCCACGATTCCGATGGTGCGATTGCGCGCGCGCTCTTTCTCGATCACACGATCCACCAGGCTGCTCTTCCCCGCGCCACCCGGACCGGTGAACGCAATGCGCCACGCGCGCCCGGTTTTTCCATAGATCGCATCGAGCAACGATTCGGCTTCGTCGCCCCCGCGCTCGATGACCGACATCGCGCGCGACGCCGAAAGGGCGTCGCCCGCGCCGAAGCGAGCGAGCAGCTGCGGGAGGTCGGTCATGCGTTGTGTCAAAGCCCGGCGCGCCTCGCCTCCAAGGGAGGCAAGACGGCCCGAACCCATTATCGGGCTTCAACTTACTTGAACGGCTTCACCCTGTCAATCCTTCTCCCGCCCCCCCACCGGCAACGTCGGGGCCCACTGTGGATTGACTTACTCTGACAACGAGTTACCTACGCGGCTAGCCGCGGTACAACGCCTTGATCTTGCCCCACGTGGAGGAATGCGTGGGGGTCGGACACTGCGGGCCCTGGCCCGGCGACGGAGCACAGCCGGTCGGTGTCGGCGGCTGGGCCCCCGTGTACGGGTTGAGCGCGTCGAATATCACCCACCCGCCGTTGCCTTGCGGCAAGCGTCCGGTCGAGCGATCGTTCGCGATCTCCGCGGTCGCGTACGTGCGCGTGTCGTTCACTGCGATGTCGGTGCCGTTGACCTCGTAGAGGAAGACGGTGTCGCCGGCGTTGTTGAGACTCAACCCCAACTGCCCGACACCGTTCGCGGCCTGCCACGCCACCACGTCCGACCCAAAATACACCCGCACTTCGCCCGGGCCCAGCATGCCCGAGAGCGCGAAGCGAAACTCGGTCGCCGCGGAGGCGTCCGAGATGCGGTAGTTCGCGAGATCGACCGCGGCGTTACCGACATTGATAATTTCGACCCACTCATCGAGCTTCGTGTCGACGTTCCCGTCACCGTTCCAATCGGTGCCGGGGTCGCCCAGAATCTCGTTCAAGCGGATCTGCGCCGCACCTTCCGGTGCGAACGCGGTTACGGTCAACAAGCAGAAAAGAAAAAAGGCAACGTACTTCATCCTCACATCCTCCTCCCAAACGCCCCTTCCGTTGCCGGTGGAATTGGCGGGAACTAACGGCCGCCACTATAGCATGGGGGGCCGCCGTGCGCAAGAGGGCTAGCGCCGCTTCTCGAGCAGGCCCTTGAGAATCCCGGTCGCGAGTTGGGCGTTCGCCTTGCCGCGCGTGCGCTTCATGAGCTGACCGACGAAGAATTGCAGCAATTGTTCCTTGCCCGCGAGGTAACGCGTCACCTCGTCGGGGTTCTCGTCGAGGACGGCGACGGCCTCCTTCTCGATGGCGGCGTCGTCGCTGATCTGCTCGAGGCCCTTCGCCTGCACGATCGCGCCCGCGGTCTTGCCGCTCGCGAGCATCTCTTGGAAGACCTCCTTCGCGGTGGTCGAGTTGACCTTGCCGCTCGCTTGCAGGGTCGCCAGCTCGGCGAGATTACCTGCAGGGATCCCGAATTCGCCGATGTCGATCTTTCTCTCATTCAATTCGCGCAGCACTTCGCCCATGACCCAGTTGCTGGCACTCTTCCCGTCCGCGCCGGCGGCGACGACGGCTTCGTAGTAGTCGGCGACGTCGCCCGAGCCGGTGAGCACGTGGGCATCGTAGGCGGGGATGCCGTATTGGGACACGA
>DASPGK010000348.1:0-4919 GCA_035620655.1 Candidatus Krumholzibacteriia bacterium | reverse complement strand
GTTCGTGTCGGGCCTTCCGCGCGCGCCCGCGACCACCACCTCGAAGGTCGGCCCGGCCAGGAAGTCGACCGCCGCCATCGCGAACGCGTGCGCCATGGGAAGGCGCGAGGCCTGCGACGCGAACGCCGAGCCGACCGCGCGCGCCTTGCGGTCCCACTGCATCTCGCCGGTGAAACGCGCGATGCGCGCGAGGTTCAGCATGGCCACCGAGTTGCCCGAGGGTGTGGCGCCGTCGTAGATCTCGCGGGTGCGCACGATCAGGTCGTCGCTTCCCTTCTCGGTCATGAAGTATCCGCCGCCCGGCGCGGCGAAACGCTCGTCCATCCGCCGCGTGAGCCGAATCGCTTCCGACAAGTGCGCGACGTCGAAGGTTGCTTCGTACAACTCCAATAGACCCCACGCCAGGAACGCGTAGTCGTCGAGCATCCCGGCGATGGCCGCGTCACCGTCGCGGTAGCGATGCAACAGCGCGCCGCCCTTGCCGGTCAGCCGCTCGCGCAGGAAGCGCGCGGCGAGGCGCGCGCGTTCGATATGATCGGGGCGATCGAGCACGCGACCACTGCGGGCCAAGGCCGCGATCATGAGGCCGTTCCAGTCGGTCAATACCTTGTCGTCGAGATGGGGGCGAACCCGGCGCGCGCGCGCTTCGAACAATCGCGCCCGCACCGACTCCACGCGCTCGGCGAAGGCGTCTTCGGCCAGCCCGGCGGCACGCGCGGCTTCCGGCTGCGGTTTGGGCACATACAAGACGCTCGCACCCGACCGGTGGCCGCTCGCCTCTTCCGCGAAGTTGCCGTCCTCGGTGACGCCGAACGCGAGCGCCGCGAAGCCCGCGTCCGCTCCCAGTACCTCGCGCAGCTGCGCGAGCGTCCACACGTAGAACTTGCCCTCTTCGCCTTCGCTGTCGGCGTCTTCGGCCGAGTAGAAACCGCCCTCCGGCGAGGAGAGATCGCGCATGACGTAGGCCGCGATCTCCTCCGCGGTGCGTCGGTACGCGTCGTTGCGCGTGGCGTGGTACGCCTCGGTGTACGCGAGCAAGAGCAGCGCCTGGTCGTAGAGCATCTTCTCGAAGTGCGGCAGCAGCCACTGCGCGTCGGTCGAGTAGCGGTGGAAACCGAAACCCACTTGATCGAACAGGCCGCCGCGCCGCATGCCATCGAGCGTCTTCTCGACCATCGCGAGCGCCCCCGCGTCGCCGGTCCGCTTCCAGTGGCGCAGCAGGAACATGAGAGTGTGCGGCGTGGGGAACTTCGGGCGCGCGCCGAAGCCTCCGTAGGTGGAGTCGAAGCTGGCGACGAAACCGCGATAGGCGTCGTTCATCGTATCCAACCCGAGCTCGTCGCCCGCTTCCGGTGTCACCGCGCTCGCGAGCGCGCGCGTCACGCGTTCCGAATCCGTGAGCACCGAGTCGCGATTGTCGCGCCACGCCGCTTCGACGCGCGGGATGAACGACAGCATGGCGGCCTTGGGAATGTAGGTCGCCGCGAAGAAGGGCCGGCGCTCGGGCGTGAGCAAGAGGGTCAGCGGCCAGCCGCCACTCCCCGTCATCATCTGGCACACCGTCATGTACACGTGATCCACGTCGGGGCGCTCTTCGCGGTCGACCTTGATGCACACGAAGGCGCGGTTCATGAGCGCCGCCACTTCGGCATCCTCGAACGACTCGTGCTCCATGACGTGACACCAGTGGCAGGTCGAGTAGCCGATGGACAGAAAGATCGGCTTGTCTTCAGCGCGCGCTTTCGCGAACGCCTCGTCGCCCCACGGATACCAATCGACGGGGTTGTCGGCGTGCTGGCGAAGGTACGGGCTCTGTTCGAGTGCCAGGCGGTTCTGACCCATCGGGACCTCGGAGCGGCGCGACTTGTCCCCGCAGGAAGCGAGGAAGGCGAGCAGCAATGCGATGCACAAGCGAACGGCGGAACCCATGGTGCGCGGCCGCGACGTCGGCGGCCGCTCCGACCATAGCACGTTCAGAAGGCGCGCGCGTTGCGAATGACGTGGCCGCCTCCGGGCACGGTAACGTCGTCGAACACCAGCGATCGCGCGCGGCGATCGTCCGGCCCGAGGAGATCGACTTCGACCCGGTAGCGCCCAGCCGGCAGGTCGAGGCGCGCGAGATAAATCCGACTGGGGAGCGACGACCAGCTGCGCGTATCCGCGGTCTCGGTGACAACGTTGAAGATGTTCACGAGCGTGCCGAAACCTTCGTCCTTGTCGTCGGCGGCGTCGTGCGCGAGGTACTTCACGATGGCGCGCACGATGGCGCGCACGAACATGGTCGATTCCTTCTCCCGAAACGCTTGCTCGGCGAGTGCGTCGAGGTTCGACACCACCGTCGCGTGCGTCTCCGCGGCGTTCCCCTTCTCGACGGGCCGCGCGCGCACCACCACGCCCCCGTAGCGCGGGGGCATTAGTTCGAGCGCCGGCAGCGCGACCTTCAGCCAGTACTTGACGCGCACCTGCGGGCCGTAGTGCACGCCGTGCCGTTGCGAGAGTTCGTGCGCGAACTTCTCGTTGTCGGTCCAACGATCGCTCTCGAAGATCGGGAGCACCACGCTGTTTTCACGCTTGCGAACGATTTGCCCGCATTCGATCAGTACCGACACGTGGCCGGTGTCGGCGCCGACCGCGCACCGCGCCCGCGCCGCGTACGCGGCCTCCTCCTCGCGGTCGCCGCGCGTGAACGCGTTGTCGGCCGCGTCGCAGAAGAAAGACGGCGGGACCGGCGCCACGGGCGCGAATCCGCCGCCGTCGTAGAGCTCGGCCGCCACGCGGTAGGACACGCCCGCCGCCTCGCGCTCCCCGCCCATCTGATAGACCAGGCCGGTCAGGTACTGGACGAAGGGGTCGTTGGTGAAGTAGGTCTCGCCGCCGTCGTGGAGCATCTGCAACTTGCGATTGACGCGCCGACACTCGACCATGGCGCCGTCGAGGTCGCGGAGGCCGAGGTAGTTGAGAATCTGGTAATAGTTGACGTAGACCGCTTCGAACGCGTCGCCGCGGTACTGCGAGATGGTTTCCGAGACTGTCATCGATGCCACTTCACGGGTGATGCTCCTCGTATACAGGTCCTCGAGCACCAGTTCCGATTCCGTGAACGCCTTACTCGACTCCGCGAAGTCCCCGCGACAGTGTAGGACCAACCCCTTCTCGTACAAATAGAGCAGCTTCGCGTTGGATTGGCTGATGTCTTCGATCGTCTTGAGCGCACGGTCGTAGTCGTCGGCCATGAGCGCGTCGCGGATCTGGCCCGACTGAGAGACATAGCTCGCACAGGCCGTGACGCACGCGAGCACGACCAGCGCCCCGACGAGTGCCGTCGGCCGAGTCCAACCCCCGGAGGTCATGCCGGGTTAGAGCTTGTAATCGCCCCGGCCGATGAACTTCTTGATCTTCTTCTGGCCCGCCCAGACCTTCGCGTTCGACTCCAGATCGATCAGCGTGAGATCCACTTGGTAGAATACGATCGCCTTGCCGTCCTCGGAGTCCTCGATGCTATTGATGACACCGGAGAGCATGTAGTCGGCGCCGTGCTCGCGTCCCCACTGCTTCATCGTCTCCTCGGACGAATACTGCTGCTGGTCCGCGCGCTCGCCGCGAATCTGTTCGCGCTCCTCCGCGCTCGCCACCATCTCGGCCTCGCCCGAGTTGATGAACGCGCGCTCGATGTCGCCGATGAAGGTCCCGACCGCGATGTGCTCGCTCGACTTGTTGCGAATTTGCCCGACGATGATGGTCGGCCGCTTGCCCTTCTTGTCGATGTGGTTCGCCTTCCACGGGCGCGACATGCAGTCGGAGATCATGGTCTCGGACACCAGACGCGAGTCGGTGTCGTTCCAGCGACCGGAGAGGTCGACGGTCTCGTCGGGGTCGATGCGCGTAACCTGTTTTCCTCCCGAACACCCCATGCCGCAGGCCACGATCGCGGCCAAGAGCAGCGCGTGCACGTAGCTTTTCATACCGATATCCTCCTTCGTTCCCCGGACCAGACCCGCCGGGAGCGTCGTCGACTGCGAAGCGCGTCGACGAGAGAGTGCGTCGTTCGGCGCCGGGTTGTCAACCGAAGAGGCGGCTAGAGGGTGGCGTGCAGGAGGCGGTCCAGGGGCACCGGTTCGATCGCCTCGGGCAAGTCGTACACGTGGCGCGTGGTCTTGCAGGGATAGACGCGGCCGGAGAGCGCCATCGCGAGCACGTCGTGTTTGGTCACGGCGATTTCGGTGCGGCGCGAGATGACGCGGATGGCGTCGTCGTGCAGGTAGTCGACGGCGTAGCACGGGAGCAACGCGAATCCCAGCAGCGCCGACGCGTGCCAGCGGTGGTGGCCGTCGAGGATGACGCGCGTCGACTGGTCGATCAGGACGGGGGGGTAGAAGCTGCCCGCGGAGCGTATCTCCTCCGAGAGCGCGCGCACGCGCTCCCTGTCCACGTCTTCGTGCGGTCGCAGGGCGCCGGGTTCGACGAGTTGAAACGTGCCCTGCACGGCGGGACGCGCGTCTACAGCCAGGGAACGGCGAGGTTGAGGTCGGACAGCTTGCTCTCGAGCTCTTCGCGCTCGCGGTTGCGCTTCCACCCGCCGCTGGTCGCGGGCTCGAGCCAGCCGCGCTCTTCCACGATCTTGCGCGCGAGCGCCGAATCGCCCTTGGCCACCGCGCGCACGACCTCACGCTCGATCGCGGAGAGTGCCACCGAGTTCATGCGATAGTCGATGAACGCCTCCCACGTGAAGGGCACCCACTTGGCGACGATATCTTCACCGATGCGCTTCGCGTAGTTGCGAATCTCGAGCTGCGAGTGGTCTTCCATGCGCAGCGCCAGGAAGTGGAGCAAGTTATGGAGGTCGATCTTCCAGTAGGCCTCCGTGTACGTGGACAGCGGCAGGTCCTTGCGCGCCTGCTCGCGGGCCACGCCCTTCTCGA
>DASPGK010000347.1:0-3435 GCA_035620655.1 Candidatus Krumholzibacteriia bacterium | reverse complement strand
GGCGCCGCCGGCGCTGATCGCGGGAACGGCCACCTTCGGTCCCATGAGCCGCGAGATGAAGAACCAGGAGATCGACGAGTTCGAGGCCAAGTACGGCTACAAGCCCACGGGCCTGCGCACGTCGATCGACATGCTCGCGGTCTACGTGCACAAAGACAACCCGATCGAGTCGCTGACCATGCAGCAGATCGACGCGATGTTTTCGAAGACGCGCAAGGGTGGCCACAAGGAAGACATCACGACCTGGGGACAACTCGGACTGACGGGTGAATGGGCCAACAAGCCGATCAGCTTGTACGGCCGCAATTCCGCGTCGGGCACGTACGGTTACTTCAAGGAGCACGCGCTCTTCAAGGGCGACTACAAGGACGGCGTCAAGGAGCAGCCCGGCAGCTCGTCGGTGGTGCAGGGTGTCGCGAGTGATCGCTACGGCATCGGTTACAGCGGCATCGGTTACAAGACCGCGGACGTGAAGGCCGTGCCCATCAAGGCCGACGCCGGCAGCGAAGCCATCCCGGCCACGCCGGAGTTTGCGTACACGGGCAAGTACCCGCTCGCGCGCTTCCTCTACGTGTACGTCAATCACAAGCCGGGGTCCGAGCTGGACCCGCTGCGCCGGGAATTCATTCGCTTCATGTTCAGCAAGCAGGGGCAGGAGAGCGTAGTCAAGGACGGCTACTACCCGCTCAACTCGAAGATCGCGGGCGAAGAGCTCGCCAAGCTGGGCATTCAGGTCAGCAGTCGATAGTCTCGGTTTCGAGGAGAAGTAGTTTCGGTGCGGTGGGCGACGTCGATTTCGGCGTCGCCCACTCGTGCGTTCCAATATGGCGCCATCACGCAAGGTAGAACGCCGCGGTCGTAATCGCCGCACGCGCTGGGCCGTGAGATTCGCGGACCGGCTGGCCGCGGCGTGCATTTCGGTCGGCGGAGTCGGGACCATCCTGGCCGTTTCCGCGGTGTTTCTCTTCCTGGCCAGCGTGGTGGTCCCGCTCTTCACGCGCGGCGACACCGAGCCGGTTGCGACGATGCCCCTCGACGGGTCGAAGAGCGCGCGCCGGGCGCTGCACGTGGGCACCGACGAGTACCGCGTTCTGGGGTGGTCACTCGATGCGGACGGCGTGGTGCGCGTGTTCCGCGCCGATACCGGCGACAGCGTGGGGACGATGCGCATCGCTGCCGCGGACTCGCTGGTCGCCGCGTCGTTCGACGTCGCGTCGCGCTCCTTCGCGCTCGGCCTCTCCGACGGATCGCTCGCGTTCGGGCGCGTCGTGTTTCGCACCGACTTTCCGGACCCGGCGGCGGTCGCGCAGGCGGCTTCGCTCGCGCCCGGCGCCGCGATGGTCGTCGACGGCGCCGTCGTGCAGATGACGCCCGACGGCGCGCTGCGCCGCCAGGCGCCGGCCGCGCCGGTCGAGGTCCGCGTTCCCTCCGTGGTGCGAGGTGCGGTGCGCGCCGTCGACCACATCGTGATCGACTCCGGCTATCTGGTCGCGGCACTCGGCGACGGCGACACCGTGTCGGTCTGCCACGTCGCCCGTAGCGAGAACGAGTTCACCGGCGAAGTGACTCTGTCGGTCCGCCGCGGCGTGCTGGTTCCGCTGGCGCCCGGTGCAGCGGCGCCCGAGCGCGTGGTCGTCGCGGAAGCGGGCTCGATCGTGTACGTCGTCGACGCCGCGGGGCGCGCAACGGTTTGGGACACGCGCGACGTCACCTCCCCCACCGTGGCGGCCACCGCGCAGCTGGTGGATTCGGGACGGCGCGTCACCGCTCTGGCACCGCTGCTGGGGCGCGCGACCATCCTCGTGGGCTCCGACGACGGCGCCATATCGACGTGGTTTCGCTACGCGCCCGAGGCCGGTACCGGCGAAACCCCCGAGCTCGTTTCCGCGCTTGCCCCCGCCCAGCACTTCGCCGGCGCCGGCGCGCCCGTCACCGCGCTCTCGGCCTCCGCGCGCGAGCGCGTGTTCGTAGCCGGCTACGGCGACGGTCGCGTGCGCGTCCTGCAGGCGACGAGCGGCAAGCGCGTGGTCGACTTCCAGGCCGGCGATTCGCCCGTGACCGCGGCCGCCTTCGCGCCCAAGAGCGACGGGCTGGTGCTGCTCGACGCGAGCGCTTTCCGCTCCTACGACCTCGACCTTGGGCACCCCGAAGTGACGGTGCGCTCCCTCTTTCGACCCATGTGGTACGAGGGCTATCCGAGGGCGGAGCACGTGTGGCAGTCGTCGGCGGGCACGGACGACTTCGAACCCAAGCTCGGGTTGTGGCCGCTCGTGTTCGGAACCCTCAAGGCGACGTTCTACTCGATGCTTTTCGGCGTCCCGCTGGCGTTGTTGGCCGCGATCTTCACCAGCGAGTTCGTCTCTCCCGGCGCGCGCCCCCGTCTGAAGACATTGATCGAGTCGATGGCGAGTCTCCCCAGCGTCGTGCTGGGCTTCCTGGCCGCGCTGGTGATCGCTCCCTTCGTGCAGCGCGCGGTCCCGTCGGTGATCGTCGGCTTCATCGCGATCCCCGCCGTGCTGCTCACGGCGGCGTACGTCTGGCAGACCATCCCGCAAACCACGGTGCGACGGCTGGATCGCTTCCGCCTGGGGATCGCGCTGGCGACGCTGCCGCTCGCGGTGCTGATCGCGGCGGCCGGCGGACCGTGGATGGAGCGCGCGTTCTTCGGCGGCGATATGATGGGCTGGCTGGCCGGCGGACCCGGCGGCGTGTTCGGCGGCTGGTTCGTGCTCACGCTTCCGGTGTGCGCGTTCGTCGCCGTGTTCGTCATGGGCCGGCTGACGGGCCGCGCGATTCGCGACTTGGCGTCTCGCTCGACGCGTTCGCGGGTGGCCGGCTTCGACTTCGCGCGCTTCGCGACCGGGGCCCTGCTCACGATCGGGTTGGCGGCCGGGTTCGCGGCCGTGCTTGCGGCCCTGGGCGCCGATCCGCGCGGCGGCCTGATGGGAACCTATGTGCAGCGCAACGCGTTGGTGGTGGGATTCGTGATGGGCTTCGCCATCATTCCCATCATCTATACCATCGCGGAGGACGCGCTGTCCGCGGTGCCGGATCACCTGCGCGCCGCGTCGCTGGGCGCGGGCGCGACACCGTGGCAGACCGCGATTCGCATCGTGCTGCCGACGGCGATGAGCGGCCTGTTCTCCGCCGTTATGATCGGGCTGGGGCGCGCCGTGGGCGAAACCATGATCGTTCTGATGGCGGCGGGCAACACGCCCGTGCTCGAGATGAACGCGTTCAGCGGCTTCCGCACGCTTTCCGCCAACATCGCGGTCGAGCTTCCCGAAGCGGTGCGCAACAGCACGCACTACCGCACGCTGTTCCTGGCCGCCTTGCTCCTGTTCTTCATGACCTTCGTCATCAACACGGTCGCGGAGATCGTGCGCATGCGATTCCGGAAGAGGTCGGCGCAGATATGAGCACGCCGGTCGCATC
>DASPGK010000346.1:0-12420 GCA_035620655.1 Candidatus Krumholzibacteriia bacterium | reverse complement strand
CTCTCGGCGATTCTCATTTACCTGGTGCTGGCCGCACAGTTCGAGAGCTTCCGCGACCCGTTCGTGATTCTCGCGGGGTCGGTGCCGCTGGCCCTTTCGGGATCGTTGATCTTTTCGTTCCTCGGGTTCACGACGCTCAATATCTACAGCCAGGTCGGGCTCATCACGCTGGTGGGGCTGGTGGCGAAGAACGGCATTCTGATCGTCGAGTTCGCGAACCACTTACAAATGGAGGGGCGCGACAAGACGACCGCCGTGATCGAAGCGGCGGGCACGCGATTGCGGCCCATCCTGATGACCACCGCCGCGACCGTGATGGGGCACTTGCCGCTCGTGTTCGCGCACGGTCCCGGCGCGGGGGCGCGCAACTCGATCGGTATCATGCTCGTGAGCGGCATGATCATCGGCTCCGTCTTCACGCTCTTCTTCGTGCCCGCCATCTACGTGCTGGTCGCCAAGACGCGGCGCGCCACGGTCGCACGGGCCGTCGACGAGAACGGCGACGAACTGGCCACCGCGGCCTAACGAACATCGCGTACGTACGCCATTTCGACCCCGGGCGATGGACATTCCGCCCGGGGTCGTTTAGCATGTGGACCCCACAACGAAAGGAACGGTGTCATGAAGGTCGCGCGCGTACTGGTTACGATCTTCGCCGGCGCCACACTGGCGTCGTGCTCGTCGAAGGAAGCGATCACGCCCGCGGAGGTACGAGCGATCGCGAAGGAGGCCTACATCTACGGCTTCCCGATGGTCGACAGCTACCGCATCATGCACGCGTACTTCGTCGACGGCACCAATCCCGAGTTCAAAGAGGATTGGAACCGCATCAGGAGTATCGCGCGCGTGTTTACGCCGGACGACAAGGCGGTGCAAACGCCGAACTCCGACACGCCCTACTCGATGTTGGGCGCCGATTTGCGCGCCGAGCCGCTGGTGCTCACCCTCCCCGCGGTGGAGAAGGGACGCTACTATTCGGCGCAGTTCATCGACCTCTACACGTTCAACTTCGCGTATGCGGGAAGCCGTGCGACCGGCAGCGAGGGCGGGAACTTCCTGCTCGCGGGCCCGGGCTGGCAGGGGGAAACCCCGCCCGGGATCACGCAGGTGATTCGGTGCGAGACCGAGCTGGCGATGGTCGCGTATCGAACGCAGTTGTTCGGCCCGAAGGACATCAAGAACGTCGAGGAAGTCCAAATCGGCTACCGGGTCCAGCCGTTGTCGCGGTTCCTCGGGACCCCCGCGCCCGAACCCGCGCCGCCCATCGCATTCGTGAAGCCGCTCAGCGCCCAAGAAGAGCGTACGTCGCTCGAGTTCTTCGGCATTCTGAATTTCGTGCTGCAGTTCTGCCCGACGCACCCGACCGAAGGGGAGCTGATGGCGCGCTTCGCGAAGATCGGCGTGGGCGCGGGGCTCTCCTTCGACGCCGCCGCGCGGAAGCCCGAAATCCGCAAGGCGCTCGAAGACGGTCGCGCGGACGCGTGGGCGGCGTCCGACTCGGTGAATCAGCTGCTGATCGCGGGCCAGATCTCCAGCGGCGACTTGTTCGGCACCCGCGAGAGCCTGGCCGACAACTATCTCTATCGCATGACCGCGGCGGTCTACGGAATCTACGGCAACTCCAAAGAAGAAGCGCTCTATTTCGGGTACGGCGTCGATTCGGGCGGGCAAGCGCTGGACGGGACGGTGGGGAACTACACGCTGCGTTTCTCTCCCAACCAGCTCCCGCCCGTTAGCGCATTCTGGTCACTCACGATGTACGACGCGAAGACCAAGCTCTTGGTCCCCAATTCGATCGAGCGCTATCTCATCAACTCGCCCATGCTCCCCAAGCTGCGCAAGGACAAGGACGGCGGGTTGACCCTCTACATGCAGTACGCGTCACCGGGACCGGGCAAGCAAACCAACTGGCTGCCCGCCCCGGCCGGTCCGTTCATGATGGTGCTGCGCCTGTACGGGCCGAAGCCGGCCGCCTACGACGGGACGTGGAAGCGGCCCGAGGTGCAGCGGGTGGAAAGATGACGCCGCCGTGAACGCGGCCGCGCAACCTCGCCGTCGGGTGCCGCGTAGGTACTTTCGTTTTCCCGTCGAGCCGCCGCGCCTTCGGCCCTGGGTCACGCGGCCGGCATCCCCACTCTGACGAGGAGGTCCCCGTGCTATCCGCTCGCGCGCTCACCAAGATCTATCCCGGTCCCGTCACGGCGCTCAACGGCATCGACCTCGACGTCTCGCCGGGGATGTTCGGCCTCCTGGGACCCAATGGCGCCGGCAAGTCGACCTTCATGAAGATCCTCGCGGGGCTCCTCGAGCCAACCTCGGGGAGCGTCACTCTCGACGGCGTCGACGTGCTCACCGACCCCAAGTGGCTGTGGCCGCGCCTGGGCTACCTCCCGCAGGAATTCGGCTTCTACCCGCACTTGAGCGGCGAGGCGATGCTCGCGCACTTGCTCGCCTTGAAGGGCGTCGAAGCGCCGCAAGGCACCAAGAAGCTGGTGGCCGCGCTCCTCGATCGCGTCAATCTCACCTTCGCCGCCAAGCGCGCGGTCAAGGGCTACTCCGGCGGCATGCGCCAGCGCCTCGGCATCGCGCAGGCGATCGCCGGCGATCCGCGCTTGATCATCGTCGACGAACCCACCGCCGGCCTCGATCCGGAAGAGCGCCTGCGCTTCTATCAACTCCTCTCCGAGCTCGCGGCCGATCGCATCGTGCTGCTCTCGACCCACATCGTCGAGGACGTCGCGGTGCTCTGCCCGCGCTTCGCGGTGATTCGCGAGGGGCGCTTGATCGCGCTCACGACACCGAGCGAGGCGCGCGCCGCCATCGAAGGGCACATCTACGAAGGGACGGTCGACGTCGCCGACCTCCCGCGCCTGCGCAGCGAGCGCACCGTCACGCAGGCACTCCTGGTCGAAGGCCGCAACCGCGCCCGCATCCACGAGCCCAAGGGATCGCCGCCGCACGGGTTCGTTCCCGTGCCGGTGACGCTCGAAGACGCGTATCTGGTGCTCATGCGGCTGGGCGAGCTGCGCGGCATCGACGCCGGCGGCGTGCACGCAGGTGGCGCTCGATGAACATCCGGCGCTGCTACGCTTCCTTCTCCGTCGAGTTCTGGCACTCCTTCCGCCGGCCGCTGTTCGCGATGCTGGCGCTCATCGTCATTCTCACCGCGTTTGGCCTCGCCAGCGGGCACATGCAAATCTCGTCGGGGGAAACCTCGGTCGGCGGCAAAAAGGCGTGGATCACGTCCGAATTCGCGCAAACCCAGACCATGACGTACCTCGTCCTCTTGTACTACGCGTTCTTCATCGCCGTGGCGGCCGGGCTGACGCTGCTCCGCGACCGCGAAGTCAAGGTCGACGTCCTCCTGCACTCGACGCCTCTGACACCGGCGGAGTACGTGTGGGGCCGCTTCCTCGCCGTGATCGCGAGCTTCGTCGTGTTGATGGGTCTGCAAATCGCGGCGACCGCATTCTTCAACCACGCGGTCCCCAACGCGGACGCGCACGAGATGCGCGGCCCGTTCCATTTCGCGAACTACGCGATCCCGGTGGTCACGATCGGGTTGCCGTTCCTGGTCTTCTTCACCGGCATGTCGATGGTGATCGGCGAGAGGACGCGCAACGCCGTCTTGGTGTTCGTACTTCCGGTCGCCACGTTGTTGGTCTCCGGATTCTTTCTGTGGACGTGGTCGCCGTCGTGGCTCGACCTGCGGGTCAATCAGGTCCTGCAGGTGATCGAGCCGTCGGGGTATCGCTGGCTCAACGAGACGCACTTGAAGGTCGACCGCGGGGTGGACTATTACAACACGCAGCGCGTGCCCTACGACGGCCTGTTCGGTTTGAACCGGTTGTGGCTGCTCTTGGTGGGCGTGGGCGCGGTGGTCCTGACCGTGCGCTCGGTGGAGCAGTCGATCCGCGGCGCGGTGGTGTCCAAACGCGCCGCGCGCAAGCGCCGCAAGGTGGCGGAGGCGAGCGAGTGGGAAGAAGCGCGCGCGGGCGCGCTGCTGGCCCTGGGAATGAAGAGCGGGACGCCGTCGTTCGTCGCGACCGTGCGCCGCGTGGCCGGCGCGGAGCTGCGCGAGCTGCGACGCCAGGCCGGGCTGTACATTTTCGTGCCGCTGATTCTGCTCCAGTCGCTGGGCAACGTGTTGTTCGCGGTGGGGGCGTTCGACACCCCCTTGCTGCTGACGCCGGGGACCACGGCGGCGACGCTGGCGAATCAGGCCTCCACCTTCGTGTGTCTCTTGTTGATGTTCTACACGGTGGAGGCGCTCGAGCGCGAGCGCACCACCGGCTTCGCGCCGATCCTGTACGCGACCCCGGTGCGCACCGCGGCCTTATTGATCGGCAAAGCGCTGGCGAACGGAGTGGTCGTCCTGATCGTGCTGCTCGCATCGCTGGCCGCGTGCGCGATCGCGCTCGCGATCCAGGGCACGGTTCCGTTCGCGCTGACGCCGTATCTGTTGTTGTGGGGACTGCTCTTGATTCCGACCTTCGTGGGCTGGACGGCGTTCGTCACCGCGGCGTACGCGGCGGTCGGGAATCGCTACGGCGCGTATGCATTGAGCCTCGCGCTCCTGATTCTCACCGGCTACCGCGCCCTGACCGACAAGATCAACTGGGCCGGCAACTGGATGCTGTGGGGTGCCGTGCGCTGGAGTGACTTGGGATTCTTCGAAACCGATCGCGTTGCCATCGTGCTGAATCGGTTGTTCGTCCTCGGCTGCGCGGTGTTCTTCACGGTGGTCGCGGTGAAGCTCTTCGCGCGCCGCGGTGCGGACGCCGTTCGCACCATGCACGCGCTCGCGCCGCGCCGCGTGCTTCGCACCGGGGCGCGACTGCTGCCGTACGCCGCGGTACCGCTGGTCGCGGCGATCGCGCTCGCCTATCACGTGAGTCAGGGCATCGAAGGCGGCGCCGCCAAGAAGGCGGAGAAGAACTACTGGGCGAAGAACCTCAAGACCTGGCTCGACGCGCCCGTGCCCGACCTCGCGCGCGTCGACGTCGCGGTGGCGCTCGACCCCGAGCGACACTCGCTCTCCAGCAAGGGGTCTGTGACCCTCGTCAACCCGCACGACACCACACTCGTGAAAATTCCGCTCACGGGCGCGCGTCACTGGAAGAACCTCGCGTGGACGATGAACGGCGAGGCGTACACCCCCGACGACAGCCAGCTCCTGTTTCTATTCACGCCCCCGCAGCCCCTCGCGAAGGGTGACAGCGTCGTCATCGGCTGGAGCTTCGACGGGCGCTATCCGGGCGGGATCACGCGCAAAGGCGGCAGCACGCGGGAGTTCATTCTCCCGTCGGGCGTGGTGCTGACCGGTTTCAGTCCCAGCTTCATGCCGGTGATTGGCTTCCAAGAGCAGGTAGGGGAGACGAAGGAGAATCGCACCGAACCGCGCCAGTACCCGCGCGACTATTGGAAGGGCATCACGCGCGCGAGCTACGGAGCGACCGCATGGTTCCCGGCCCGCATCACCGTCACGGGGCCGGAGGAGTACACGCTCAACTCGGTCGGCGTGTGCACGAGCAATACGGTCGAGAATGGCATGCGCACCCAGGTGTGGGAGACCGACTACCCGGTGAAGATTCTCAACATCGTGTGCGGGCGCTGGGAAGCGAAGCAGGGTGAGTCTAGCACGGTTTACTATCACCCCGCGCACGCGTACAACGTCGACGAGATGTCGAAGGTGCTGGACGCATCGCGGACATGGTACTCGGAGTGGTTCACGCCGTATCCGTGGCGCGAGCTCAAGCTCTCGGAGTTCCCGGGGCTCGCGAACTACGCCCAAGGCTTCGGGACCAACATCACGTTCAGCGAGAACATCGGCTTCCTGACCAAGAACGACGCCAAGACCGACGCGAGCTTCCTCGTCACCGCGCACGAAGCCGCCCACCAGTGGTGGGGTAACATCCTGACACCGGCGAACGGCCCGGGCGGCGACATCCTGGCCGAAGGCACGGCGCACTTCTCGACGCTGCTTCTCTTCGAGCAGGTCAAGGGGCCGCGCGCGCGCATGGAGTTCGCGAAGGGAATCGAGACGCGCTACAACAACCGCCGCCGCGCCGACGACGAGCGTCCCATGTACGACATCGACGGCAAGCGCGACTCGGATAACACGATCATCTACGACCGCGGCGGTTGGGTGTTTTGGATGCTCTACGATTTCATGGGCGTGGAAAGAGCCCGGACCGCGTATCGCAACTTTTTCCAAACCTGGAGCACGAGCCGCGACCACCCGGCGCTGCAGGACTTCGTGGCGGCCATGCGGCCCTTCGCGGAGGACGCCACCGCCTACGACGCCTTTACCAAGCAGTGGTTCGAGGGCAAGGTGGTTCCCGAGTACCGCGTCGCGAGCGCTTCCAAGGTTGCCAACGGCGACGGGTTCGACGTCACCGTCACGGTGGAGAATGTCGGTACCGGCGTCATGCCGGTCGAAGTCGCCGCGACCGCCGGCGAGCGATGGAACGAGCCCGATTCGACCGACGGCGCCTACACCGCCAATCCGGACTTTCAGGACGCGCGCGGCGTGGTGACGCTGGGCGCGGGCGAGTCGAAGACACTCACCATCCACTGCGACTTCGACCCCGAGAAAGTCGTCGTCGACCCCGACGTGCGCGTGCTGCAGCTCAAGCGCAAGCACGCCTTCGCGGATTTGTAGCCATGAGAACAATCCTGCTTCGTCTTGCGCTGGTGCCGGCCTTGCTCGTGGCGGCGAGCTGCCAGCGCGCGCCCGAATTGGTCGAGCAGGCGACGGTCGATCCGCTGCCCTCGTGGAACGAGACAGCGAGCAAGCGGGCGATAATGGACTTCGTGCGCCGCGTCACCACGGACGGCGGACCGGACTACGTGGCGCCCGCCGAGCGCGTCGCCGTGTTCGACAACGACGGGACACTGTGGGCGGAGCAGCCGATCTACTTCCAGCTCGCCTTCGCGTTCGACCAAGTCACGGCGATGGCGCCCGAACACCCCGAGTGGGCGGAAAAGGAGCCGTTCGCGTCGTTGTTGAAGGGCGACATGGCGGGTGTCATGGCCGGGGGCGAAAGGTCGCTGATGGAGATCATCGCCGTCACGCACGCGGGCATGACGACCGACGAGTTCGAGCGGAGCGTCAGGAGCTGGATCGCGACCGCGCGTCACCCCACCACGCAGCGCCTGTATACCGATATGGTCTACCAGCCGATGCTCGAATTGCTCGACTACCTGCGCGCCAAGGGGTTCCAGACCTTCATCGTTTCGGGGGGCGGCGTGGAGTTCATGCGCGCGTGGGCCGAGGAGGTCTACGGCATCCCGCCCGAACAGGTGGTGGGGAGCAGCGGCAAGCTGAAATGGGAAATGCGCGGCACCGGCCCCGTGCTCGTCAAGACCGCCGAAGTCGAGTTCGTCGATGACAAGGAAGGGAAGCCCGCCGGAATCCAGCGGTTCATCGGGCGGCGGCCCACCTTCGCGTTCGGCAACTCCGACGGCGACCACCCGATGCTGCAATGGACCGCGGCCGGCGACGGTACCCGATTCGTGGGCATCGTGCACCACACCGACTCCGAGCGCGAGTGGGCGTACGACCGCGAGAGCCATATCGGAAAGCTCGCCAACGCGTTGGATGAGGCGATGGCGAAAGGCTGGACGGTGGTCGACATGAAGAACGACTGGAAGACGATATTCCCGCCCGCCGCCCCGTGAGCGAAGCCGTTGCACTCAACACGCAACGATGTTTCGTTTGAGACTAATCGGGAACCCGAAGATTTCTTGTGACGTAATTCACCCATCCGGGTCTAACGACGGTACCCTATCACGACGCGGGAGCCGCAATGCCTCGGCCCGCGCATATAAAAGGAGGAACCCCCATGTCTCTACAAATCGGCGACATCGCCCCCGACTTCGAAGCCCAAACCACCGAAGGCCGCGTCCAGTTCCACGAGTGGCTCGGCGACTCGTGGGGCGTTTTGTTCTCGCACCCCAAGGACTTCACACCCGTGTGCACCACCGAGCTCGGCTACATGGCCAAGATCAAGCCCGAGTTCGACAAGCGCAACGTGAAGATCATGGGCATCTCGGTCGATTCGGTCGAAGACCACCAGCGCTGGAAGGGCGACATCAAAGAAGCCACCGGCGCAGCGGTCACCTACCCGATGATCGGCGACAGCGAGATGTCGGTGGCCAAGCTCTACGGGATGATCCACCCCAACGCGAGCGGGTCGGCGTCGACGCGCACCGCGGCCGACAACGCCACCGTGCGCACCGTGTTCGTGGTCGGACCCGACAAGAAGATCAAGCTCATGCTCACCTATCCCATGAGCACGGGGCGGAACTTCGACGAGGTGCTGCGCGTCATCGACTCGATGCAGCTGACCGCGCGCCATTCGGTGGCGACACCGGTCAACTGGAAGCGCGGCGACGACGTCATCATCCTGGCCTCGGTCAACGACGAGGACGCGAAGAAGAAGTTCCCGGGCGGATGGAAGGCGCCGAAGCCGTATCTGCGCATCGTCCCGCAGCCGGAAGATCGAATCTAGTCGCCGCGCGACGCCCCTCGCGCACCGACGAGCGAAGCCCCCACCTTCAACCGGCGGGGGCTTCGTGCATCTAGTCCCGAATCCAGCGCACCGCTTCGTCGCGGCATTCCGCGAGCGGACGCGGTGGAGTCGGGCGCGCGGGCAGCGGCGCCAATCGCTTCTGCCACCAGCCCGAGTCGTGCCACGCGCCCCGCTTGAATCCGATTTCCTTCAGGTGCGCGATCTTCTGGAACCCGAGTGATTCGTGCAGCGCGATGCTCGCGTCGTTGGGGAGCGCGATGATCCCGATCGCGTTGACGTACCCGAGTCCCGCGAGGCAGCGAAACAACGCTTCGTACAGAGCGCGTCCAAGGCCGCGGCGCCGCGCGTCGGCCGCGACGTAGATCGCGACTTCGGCGCTCCATTGATAGGCGAGGCGGTCCTTGATCGGCGACGCGTACGCGTAGCCGAGGATGCGGCCGTCTTCCTCGGCGACGACCCAGGGCCGCTGCGTGAGGGTCACCTCGATGCGCCGCGCGAATTCGTCGGGCGAGGGAACTTCGGTCTCGAAGGTGGTGTGGGACGACTCGACGAAGGGCCGGTAGATATCGAGGCAGCCGGTGGCGTCGGCGGGGGTGGCGAGTCGGAGGGTGGGCGGCATGGCGAATGTATACCGCGGCCGGCCATCCAAGGTCCAGGGCGGCAGCCAACATCGGGGCCGGTTTTGTGTACACTTATCAGAGTCCACAATCCAACCATAGGAGGATCGTATGCGAACCCATGCGATCGTGCTTTGCCTGTGTCTTGCCGCCGTCGTCCCGGGGTCGTCGCTCGCCGACGTCGTCGTCACGGAGATGTTCCACGTCGACCCCGGGTGGGAAGCCGGCGGCTACTGGGAGTTGACTGTCAGCAACCTGACCGGTTCCGGAATCTACATGATCGCCGTCGGTAACACCGGTGCCGACTTGACCGTCGTCCGCTATCCCGACTTGGTGGGTATCTGGCAGCCGATGCGCGTCTCGCAGGACGAGTGGGACACGAACGACTGGCCCCGCCAGCTGGCCGAGTTCACGACGCCGGACACGTCGCTGCTGCCGTTTGCCACGGAGTTCCCCGGGCACACCCAGGCGCTGGTCTACTATGTGATTGGCTCCAACCCCCCGCTCGCGGACGGCGCGGTATTGACGGGGTTGTATTTCAACTACCCGATCGGGATGCGGTCGGCCTCCGGACGCGCGGTGAACTCGTCTGCGGGGTCGCCCTTCCTCGTCTTCGGAAGCTCCGGCGAGGTCGTGGCACGCGGGCAAACGGTGGGGACGCCGCTTCCGGCGCGGGCGAGTACCTGGGGCGGCATCAAGGCGTTGTACCGTTGATTTGGTGACCGGGGGGCGGTTGCCCGCGCCCCCCGGTTTTGTTACCTTAGCGCCAGCCCGCGATGAAACAGAAACACCTCGTCGTCCGGGGCGCCCGCGAACACAATCTCAAGAACATTAGCGTCACCATCCCGCGCAACCAGCTGGTGGTCGTGACCGGCTTGAGCGGCTCCGGGAAGTCCTCGCTCGCCTTCGACACCATCTATGCCGAGGGCCATCGCCGTTACGTCGAGTCGCTCTCCGCCTACGCCCGCCAGTTCCTGGGCCAGATGGAGAAGCCCGACGTCGATCGCATCGAAGGGCTCTCGCCCGCCATCTCCATCGAGCAGAAGACCACCGGGCGCAACCCGCGCTCCACCGTCGGCACCATGACGGAGATCTACGACTATCTCCGTCTTCTCTTCGCGCGCACCGGGACACCGCATTGTCCCAGCTGCGGCCGCGTCATCGCGCAGCAGTCGATACAACAGATGCAGGAGCGCATCCTGGGATATCCGGCCGGCACGCGCGTCGCGATCCTGGCGCCGCTCATTCGCGGTCGCAAGGGCGAACACAAGAAGGTGCTCGAGACCATCGAGTCGCAGGGCTACGTGCGCGCGCGCGTCGACGGCGTGATGTATGAGATCGATCAGGTACCCGCGCTCCACAAGCAAAAGAAGCACGACATCGACGCCGTGATCGATCGCCTGACCGTCGATGCGAAGAATGCGCGCCGCATCGCGGATTCCCTGGAAGCGGCGACCAAGCTCTCGGGCGGCACCGTGACGGTGGTCGCGGGCGGCGAAGAGCACGTGTTCTCGCAGCAGTTCGCGTGCGCGAATTGCGGCACGAGCTTCGGCGAACTGTCGCCGCGCTTGTTCTCGTTCAATTCGCCCTACGGCGCGTGCGAGGAGTGCGGCGGCCTGGGCTCGCGCATGGACTTCAACGAAGCGCTGGTCGTCCCCGACGGGGACCTGTCGCTGGATGCCGGCGCGCTCGCACCGATGGGGAAGCTCAAGGGTGACTGGGGGCGCTCGCAACTCGACGCGCTCGGCGAGCACGTGGGCTTCCAACTCAACACGCCGTGGTCGAAGTTGTCCAAGCGCGCGCGCGACGCCATCCTCTACGGCATCGAGGACGAGATCTCGGTCAAGATGGACTTCGCCAAAGTGCAGGGCGAGTACCGCACGACCTACGAAGGCTTGATCCCGTGGTTGCGCCGTCGCTACAAGAACACCTCGTCGGAGAGCATTCGCAAGTGGGTCGAGACGTTCATGACGGTGGAGGCGTGCGCGGGCTGCGGGGGCGCGCGTTTGAAACCCGAAGCGCTCGCGGTGCGCGTGGGGCCCCACACGATCGCCGACGTGGTGCGCATGAGCGTCTCGCGCGGGCTCTTCGAGATGAACGCGCTCACGCTGGAAGGGAACGCCGCCATCATCGGCGCGCCCATCCTGCACGAGATCGTGTCGCGACTGCGGTTTTTGGCCGATGTTGGCTTGGGCTACCTGTCGCTGGACCGAAGCTCCGCCACCCTCGCGGGCGGCGAGGCGCAGCGCCTGCGACTGGCGACCCAGATTGGGTCGAAGTTGATGGGTGTCCTTTATATCCTAGACGAACCGTCGATCGGGCTGCATCACCGCGACAACGCGCGCTTGATCAAGACCCTCAAGGACCTGCGCGACATCGGCAACACCGTCCTCGTCATCGAGCACGACCGCGACACCATCCTGGCGGCGGACTACGTCATCGACCTGGGTCCGGGAGCCGGCATCCACGGCGGCGAGGTGGTCGCGGTGGGAACCCCGGACGAAATCCGTAAGGTTCCGGAGAGCCTGACCGGCAAGTACCTGCGCGACGACCGCCCGCCCATTACGCGCGGGGCGCGCGCGAGCCTCATCAAGGAAGCCATCGTCGTACGCGGGGCGCGCGAGAACAACTTGAAGAACATCGACGTCGAGTTTCCGTTGGGCGTGTTCACGTGCGTAACGGGAGTGAGCGGGTCGGGGAAGAGTACGCTCGTCAACGACATCCTTTTCCGTGCGTTGCACCGCATTCATTATGGCGGGAACGTGCTTCCGGGGGCCCATGACGCCCTGGCGGGCGTCTCTCATATCGACAAGGTGATCGAGATCGACCAGTCGCCCATCGGGCGCACGCCGCGCTCCAATCCGGCCACCTACACCGGCGTGTTCACGCCCATCCGCGATCTCTTCGCGCAGCTGCCCGACGCGCGCGCGCGCGGCTACAAGGTGGGGCGCTTCAGCTTCAACGTCGAGGGCGGCCGCTGCGAGAAGTGCCAGGGCGACGGTGTCATCAAGATCGAGATGCACTTCCTGCCCGACGTGTACGTCACGTGCGAAGCGTGCAAGGGGCGCCGCTACAACCACGAGACCCTGCAAATCACGTACAAGGGGCGCAGCATCGCCGATGTGCTCGACATGAGCGTCGAAGAGGCGGCCGAAGTGTTCGCGAGTTTTCCGTTGATCAAACGCGTGTGCGAGACGCTGGTCTCGGTGGGGCTGGGCTACATCAAGCTGGGCCAGCAGGCGACCACCCTGTCGGGCGGTGAGGCC
>DASPGK010000345.1:0-17063 GCA_035620655.1 Candidatus Krumholzibacteriia bacterium | reverse complement strand
GTCACCACGTTCTCCGACGGCATGGTGCGCGTGTACGACATCTCCGATCCGCATCATCCGAAGCAGATCTACGAGAAGGTGATCGGCCATCAGGTGAACATGGTGTCGCAGAGCTGGGACGGCAAGCGCCTCTACTTCACGAGCTCCGTGCTCTCGCGGTGGGACAAGAAGGACGAAGGCAGCGAGGAGTACTTGCGCGCCTATACCTGGGACGGCAAGCAGCTGACGCCGTCGTTCGACGTGGACTTCATGGCCGAGAAGCTCGGCAAGCCGCACCTGATGCGTTTCGGTTCGGCGAGTCTCTATAACTAGGAGTGTAGCGGGATGAAGCGGATCGTAGTTGTATGCGCGATACTTGGCCTGGCGGCGACGGCCGCGGCGGCCGGCCCAGCCGAGTCCGAGCGGCCCGAGTTGTCGATCGGACGCAGCGCGCAATACGACTACGATCCGCCCGTTCCCGGCTCCTACGCGCTGCCCGTCATCGACGAAGCGGGCGACGGCGAGGTGCTGACCGCGGAGGGCAAGCGAGCGCGCTTGCGCGATATCGTGCGCGGTCAGGTGACGATTCTCAGCTTCATCTATACCCGCTGCGCCGATCCGCGCGCGTGCCCCATGGCGACCGGCGCGCTGTTTCAGATCCACGGCATCAGCCTCGAGGACCCGGAGATCGCGCGCGGTCTGCGTTTGGTGACGTTCAGCTTCGACCCCGAGCACGACACCCCGTCGGTCATGGCGGAATACGGCGGGATGGCGCGGCCGGGCGGCCAGGGATCCGAGTGGTGGTTCTTGACGACGCGAAGCACCGCCGAGCTCGAGCCGATCCTCGCCGGGTACCACCAGCGCGTCGATCGCAAGAAGAATCCGCTCGATCCGTTGGGCCCGTTCTACCACGTGGTCAGGGTCTACCTGATCGATCGCAACGGGATGGTCCGGAACATCTACTCGTACGGCCTTCTCGACCCCCGGATGGTCCTCACCGACGTGCGAACTCTGCTCATGGAGTCGTCGCTCGCCGGCAAGTAGCCGCGACATGGTCGGAGTGCGATGCGGCGTGATTTCTCGCTCATCATGCGGAGCGCGCTGGGACTCGTGGTCCTGGTCGTCTCCCTAGCCCGCGCGGGCGAGGACTTCGACGCGCGCGCACTGCGACGCATCCAGAATCCGCCGCTGGGACTTCCTCCCGTTCCCGTGCCCGCGGAGAATCCGCCCACGCCGGAGAAGATCGCGCTGGGCCGCAAGCTCTTCTTCGACCGCCGCCTGTCCGTCAACAACACGATGTCGTGCGGAATGTGTCACGTTCCCGAGCAGGGCTTCACGAGCAACGAACTCGCGACACCCGTGGGCGTGGAGGGGCGGACCGTGCGTCGCAACAGCCCGACGGTTATCAACGTGGCGTACGTGCAGCAGGTTTTCCACGACGGTCGCGAGACCTCGATCGAAACCCAGCCCATCAGTCCGTTGACGGCGCACAACGAAATGGCGAATCCGTCGATGGGTTTCGTGCTGGCGCGCATCGTGTCGCTGGACGACTACGACGGCCGGTTCGAGCGCGTATTCGGCGGCGGCCCCACCGTGGACCGCCTGGGGCAGGCGCTCTCGGCCTGGCAGCGGACCCTCGTGGCCGCGAACTCTCCCTTCGATCGCTGGAAATTCGGGGGCGACGAGAACGCGCTCACCGCGGAGCAGAAACGAGGCTTCGCCCTCTTCAACGGAAAGGCGAGCTGCTCTACCTGCCACACCGTGGATCGAGAGTTCGCGCTCTTCACCGACGACGGGTTTCACGATACCGGCATCGGATACTTCCGCGAGGAAGTGGCACCCGCGGATGCGTCGCCCTTGCCGGTCGAAATGGCGCCCGGCGTCGTCATACCGGTCGAACGGGACTACCTGGACGCCATCAGCGAGAAACGCGAACCCGACTTGGGGCGCTTCGAGGTGACACAGAAACCAGAAGACAAGTGGCGTTTCCGCACGCCGTCGTTGCGCAACGTCGCGGTCACCGCACCCTACATGCACGACGGGTCGCTGCGAACCCTGGAGGACGTCGTGCGCTTCTACGCGCGCGGTGGCGTGACCCACCCGGGACTCGATCCGTTGCTCCGGCCCATCGATCTCTCCGAGCACGACGTTGCCGCGCTGGTCGCGTTCCTGCAAGGCCTGACCAGTCCGGACCTGGCCGAACTCGTCGCCGACGCGCGCAGCGTCGCGGTCGGGGACTAGCGCCCGCCGCCGCCTTGCCGCCTGGTCCGCTTCCTGCTATCTTTGATGCGCTACCAAGTCCACTCCACGATGGGGGCGAATAGGTCTCGACGGGGAAGATGGACGTAACGGTTGCGTGTCGAGCAACGTCACAATGCTCGTAAATCCTCGTGGCAACCAATCAAGTGCTGACGATCATGTCGCACTGGCTGCCTAACTAGCATAAGCTAGTTTAGTCACCCGTCCCCACCGGTTGGGTCTCCAGGGCCGGTGAGTGGGCGTCATACTCTGGGGGCTGTGCGCCGAAGCTATGTCTGGGGCCGAGGCGCGAGACTCTACCGGGCTGGTCTCCGTTACACTTTCGTCCGCGGTGGGGACGGAGACGAGAAATCACCACGGACTACACACGTAGTAATCGTTGCGGCTGCTTCTTCGGACGCGGGTTCGATTCCCGCCGCCTCCACCACTTACATGTAGTCAGGACATTCGTCTCGAATTAACACTCCTTATTGAATGTAGCGCAGGCTCTCTCACCTCTTCGTGGGCTCCTCGACATCCGAGAAGGCCAGCACTGCGTCTGGGAGGCGCTGTCCCCGGATCTCGATCGCCGCAACAGACGCCTTCACCGACCATCCAAGAGCTCGCCGATCAGGGCTTGCGATACACCGTGTCTACGAGAACGAACTGATCTACCACCCAGAGCCAACTACCGTCTGGCTGGCGCCTGGCAATCTCGGCGGTGAGATCTCCATTGCTTAGCCGGGACGATGTGAGCGCGAGATCCCCACTGCACAGCGCCGGGGCTTGATGGCTGGGACCGAACTGCGGGTGACCGGCGAGAAACCTGACGAAGAATTCGCGAATCTGACCGGCCCCCGATGCCACCTCTCGGTCACCGTCCACTATCTTGGCATTCGGCTCGTAGAGCGCGACCAGACCCTCGACGTCGCCCGCGTTGGCACGCTCTACGAAAAACTTCTCCAGGTCATTTGGTTCGTTCGCTCTCTGGTGCGTCAATTTGGACCTCCGGCCCAGCGATGATCACGTTTCCGAGTCTGGCGAAAACGACGATTGAGAACGTGGAGGGGCGCATCGGGATCACATCACGGTGGTTCATCCTGATTTCTCTCGGACTCAGAAAACGCCCGGCCACCGAGGACCTCGGTGACCGGGCTCCCGTGTCAATGAACGCTGTCCGATCCCAACGATCTTGCCTAGATCCGCTTTAGTTCGACGCGGCGGTTCTGGGCCTTGCCCTCGGGCGTGACGTTGTCGGCGATCGGATGCGTTTCGCCGTAACCCCTCGCGGTCAGCCGCTCGGCGGGCACGCCCTTCGTGATGAGGTAGTTGCGCACGGCGTTGGCGCGCGCGTCCGATAGCTTCATGTTGTATTCGTCCTTGCCGTCGGCGTCGCTATGACCGCCGACCTCCACGTTCACGTCCGGGTTCGCCAGCAGAATCTCGGCGACGTTGTTCAGGATCGTCTCCGACTCCGGCAGCAGCGTGGATCGATTCGACTTGAAGTTGACGCCCTCGAGCACCACGGACTTCTGCGCGGTTGGAACCAGCGGAGATGAAACCGTTACCGGGACCGTGGACTTGGCACTCGCGCCTTTGGCGTCGGTGATGGTCAGCGTCGTGGTGAAGGTTCCCTGAATCGCGTAGTCGTGGCTCGGATTCTGATCGGCGCTGGTGGTACCGTCTCCGAAGTCCCAGGCATACGTGAACGGCGGACAACCGCCGTCGGCGATGCCCCTGAACGCGGCCGTGAACGGCGCCGTGCCGCTCGTGGGATTGCCCGAGGCACTAGCCGACATCGGCGCGCAGTTCACCGTGATCGAAGGTACCGCGGCCAGGGCGGAATTGCCTTTGGCATCCGTGATCGTCAGCGACGGGGAATACGTGCCCATCTGGGCGTACGTGTGACTGGGATTCGCCTCCGTGCTCGTGGTGCCGTCGCCGAAGTTCCACGCGTAGGTGTACTCGGGACATCCGCCCGTCGCGGAAGACTCAAACTGCACGTCCATGGGGAATATGCCGGTGGTCGCGCTGGGCGAACCGGTACCCGACATCTCCGGGCACTTCCCTCCGAAGTGGAACGTCAGGCCGAGGAGTCCCTCGACGATCCCCTTCGGCAGATCCAGTTGGCCCGGGTCCGATCCAACGATGTCTTTGTCGTCGGTGAAGTCGGTGAACACGCGCGTGAGATACCGGAACTTGACGCCCAGCCCGATCGAGATGAGGTCGGAGGCGTAGTAGTCGATGCCAAGGCCGGCCATCAGGTACAGCTCTTGGTCCTTCAATTCATACGGATTGCCCGCTTGGTCTGCATCTGGAACTGCGTAGAGACCCCCGAGCGGATCGTCGAGCGCGGCGTCGTCGGAGAGGAGGGTGTTGCCGTCGGCGTCGGTCCACTTCCAAAAATACATTCCGGCCCCGACGTCGAAGTAGGGTGCCCACGTGCCGTCTTCGCTGAACTGGTACTCGCCGATCAGTCCAATGACGGTCCCGCGTTGCTGAGGGCCGCCGTCAATCTTGTCGAAGGAAGACCCGGCGCCGTCTCCCGGTTTGGCGCTCAAGTCGGCGGCGTAGGTCTTCATCCAGCTTCCCTCGACGCCGAGCGAGAACTTCGACGACATTCCGTACTTGACGTCGACGTTGATCAAACCACCCGGCGTCCACGCGTCCGAGTGGTCGGTGAGGACGAGCTTGTACAATCCGGGACGCAAGCCAATGGCCCATTGCCCATCCACATCCGCCGCGTGCAACGGACTCGCAGCCAAGGCCGGCCACATCACCGCGGCGACCCCAACGCCATACTTGACGGATTTCAACATATGGTACCTCCTGGTCGTGCTTTCAAGGAGTGGCCTGATGACGTAGCGCTCCTCTTGAGAGCAATCGTCGAGCGGAGAAACGGACGCCCGCTGTGTTTTACGCGAAGATGGTGCGTCCATGGGCCCGTTGTCGTGCGCACCCGCAATTCGAATGGTTCGGGCAGATCGGCAAGTTCGAGTGCGCACTCCCCGCCGGAGGGTGGACCCAAGAAGGCGGCGGGTGCAAGACCTTATTCGGGCAGGGCCCCGCGAAGGTTGACCGCACGTTCCCAGGGGGCATACCCTCCCCATGGCCCGCGGAGGAACGTGGTGAGCGGTCATTCCCATAACGGACCCGTTGTCGCGTGCATGCCCGTGCTCGTCACGGGTGGCGCATGTGCAAGCGAAGTCGACGGGGCAACGCGATGGCGCCGGTAGCATACGGCGCATTGGCAACGGTCGCCGGGACCGTGGTGATCTCGGTGATGGTCGGCGTGATTATCGGGACGGCGGTCGTGCGGCTGAACAACGGCCTGGCGTGGGGGTTTCTCGCCGTGGGCATCTATCTCTTGACTGCACCCTCCATGATGGATAGCCCGGAGTTGCCCTTCGCGAGCCTCAATGCGTCTCCTCTCATCTTGACCTTCTTGAGCTCGTCGCTTGCGGGGCGCTTCTTCGGGATCCACCGAAAGTCGAGCGCCGTGGGGGCCACGTTGCTCGCACTCGGCTCGGGGCTTGTTATCGGAGCCGCGTACTTGCTTCTGTTCAGAGCACTGTTCTTGACGAACAGGTGGACGCCGCCGCTGGTGGCGCTGGTGGCCGACGTGTGCCTCGCCGCGGCGGCTCTTCGAGTGCGACGTTTTCGGGTCCCTTGACGACGACGCATCCAGGCACTATCCTCCTACCTTCACCACTGCAAGCATGAAAGAACCTGTCCACCCTCTGATCGCAAAAGTACTCTCCTCCAAAGTACCCATCGCGGAGCTCATCGGCTTCCGCGTCGAGGAAATGACCGGCGGGCGCGCCGTCGGCTCGATGCAGTCGGGGCCGCAGCATGCCAACCCGATGGGGACGCTGCATGGCGGCGTGCTGTGCGACTTGGCGGACGCGGCCATGGGTATGGCGTTCGTATCGACCTTGGCGCCCGACGAATCGTTCACCACGATCGAGCTGAACATCAGCTTCTTCCGGCCCGTGTGGCAGACGGTTCTGCGCGCGGAAGCTCGGGTGGTCAACCGAGGGAAAAGCGTCGGCTATGTTGAATGCGAAGTAACCGACGGAGACGGAAAGCACGTCGCGAAGGCCAGCTCCACCTGCTTCGTCCTACGGGGCGAGCAAGCGAAAGTGCGATAAGTTTCCTTTCTGACCGCCGTTCTGTCATGTGTGCTACAATTAGTTAACCTTTAACAGCATTGCCGCGAGATGGTCCATGCCGTCGGCGTTCCGAGACCTCTTTTCCGTGATCGCTTTCGGCGTCATTTCCTGCGTCCACTGATAGCAGGCAAAATACCCGAAACCGAGGTCATGATCATGGTCCGCAAACTCCCGAACGTCGTTATTCTGCTTATGGTTATCCTTTTGCCGGTGTTCACCGGCTGTAGCTCGGATTCGTCCACCGCGCCGGATGGCGAAGAGGGGCCCGCGATTACGAGAGTCTGGATCGAAGGGAGCCTGGGGCTGGTCGCGGGCAATTCCGGGCAGATGCAGGCCTACGTACTGCTGGAAGACGGCACCACGCACGACGTGACCAACGAGGCGACGTGGGAGACGCTGGACCCGTCCAAGGCCACGGTCAACCAGGGCATGGTAACGACCATCGAGGCCGGCCGATCCGACCTGCGCATTCGGTACCGCGGCACGACGTTCACGGATCCGTTCTTCGTGTACACGCGGGCCCCCGGGGTCGGCGAGGTGAAGATCGAGGGTGGCGACCTCAACAATATCATCCAGTTCAGTGTGCGGGGCGAGACGCGCCAGCTCGTTGCCACCGTGCGGTTGCCGGACGCCACGGACATGGACGTCAGCGATCGTGTCCTGTGGGAGGCCAGCAACCCGGAAGCGATCTCGGTGTCGGACTTCGGCATCGCGACCGTGAACGTTTCCACGGGGGCGTCGGAGTTGTACGTTCACTGGCGCGGTCGCTATGGTTCTGCGGTGCTGCAAGTGGGTGCGCCGCTTCCGAAAGAATACCAGATCACGGTCGAACCGTTCCGCATCTACGCGGCGTACTCGTGCGACAGTGCTACCAACGAGGACGGCGGCGACGGCGAGTTTTCTTATGAGATCAATATCGTGCTGCCGACCGGGACGCGAGTTCCCGTGGCCGGAACGGTGGATTATCCGTCGGAGTATTACGTCGTCATCGTCGACCAGAATGCAAACTACAACCTGCCCACCGACCAGACGTCGATTACCCTCACCGACATCCAGAATCTCGAGGTCGAGGTCCGCTTGACGGAATGGGACCTGGAGTTTGTAGACTTCGGTGATCCGGTGCCCGACGGCGATATGGACGACCAGTCCGACACCAAGGTCTACCGGGGATCGGCGGGATTCAGCCCGGGTCTGCACACCATCACCCTCGCTGGCCCCTCGGGCGATTGCGAGATCGAAATCAGCTACTACGTGATTGCGGTGGAGAACTGAGTACGCGCATGGCCACGGCGGCAAAGAGAGTTTTGAAAACAAAAGCGAAGAATGGAGCGACCAAGCGAACTACGTCGAAGCCCGCTTCGAAGCGCATCGAGAAGCGGATCCGCGACGACGGGGATTGGCGCGAGGAGACCTTGGCCCGCATGCGGGCGCTGATCTTGGAGGCCGACCCCGAGATGATCGAGGAACGGAGATGGAAAAAGCCGTCGAACCCCGCGGGAGTCCCGGTCTGGTCGCACCACGGGTTCGTGTGCACGGGTGAGATGTACACGAAAGTCGTGAAACTCACGTTCGCTCGCGGGGCGAGCCTCCCGGATCCCAAGCGCCTCTTCAACTCCAGCTTGGAGGGCAACGCGCGACGGGCCATCGACATCCGCGAAGGGGAGAAGGTCGACGCGCGCGCGTTCAAAGCACTCGTGAAGGTCGCGGTGGCCCAGAATGCGTCGATGAAAAAGCGCTAGGTCTCCGGGCGAAGCGTCGCGAGAAGATCGACCCGCACACAGCCGCTATACCTGTTACCCTCCCAGTCTGGGCATCTGAAGTTCCCCCACCGCCGCCGGGCGTCCGCCTCGGACTCGAGTCAGGAGATCGAACATGAAAGCCAACCTTCGGAATGCGCGGGCGCTCGCCATGGCCCTGCGGGCGGCCGTCGCTCGATCTTCGACCGTGCGCGTCGCCGCGACCCTGGATGGGGGCGAGGGGTGGAGGATCGGGCCGCGAACGTTGCCGCCGCCCGCGGGCGCGAGCGAGCCACTGCGCAAGATTCTCACCGACATGCCGGCACCCTCCGCGCTGCTCGCGCCCACCACGATGGCGGCGTGGAAGGCGTTCATCGCACTCGGTGACGCCGCAAAGATCGAACTCGGTGACGCCTTCATCAAGGAGCACAACCTGAAGGTGGCGGAGGAGAGAATGTCGGGTGTGCGAGTGTTCCGAGTGACACCGCCTCGGATCGCGCCGGAGCACGCGCATCGTTTGTTCGTCCACGTTCACGGAGGCGGGTTCATCGTCGGCAACGGTCGCGCCGCCTTGCCCGAAGCGTTGCAGATCGCGGAGTCTCTCAAGATACCCGCGCTCACGATCGACTATCGCATGCCCCCCGACCATCCAGCGCCTGCGTCGATGGACGACGTCGTCGCCGTGTGGCGCGAGCTCGTGGAGGCGCACTCGCCGGCGACCATCATCCTTGGCGGCACCTCGGCCGGCGCGACGCTGACCCTGGTCGCCACGCTGCGCATGAAGGAGCTCGGACTCGCGTTGCCCGCGGCACTGTTCGTGGGCACGCCCGCCGCCGACCTTGCCAAGCGCGGCGACGCCCGCTTCATCAACGACGGCATCGACCACACGCTCGTGAGCTGGGACGACGTGAAAGCCGCCATCGCGCTCTATGTCGGGGACAAGAGTTACGACGACCCGCATATCTCGCCGATCTTCGGCGATTTCACCGGCTTCCCGCCGACCTACCTCATCTCGGGCACGCGGGACCTGCTGCTCAGCGACGTGGTGCGTACGCACCGCAAGCTCCGGCGGGCCGGTGTGGAGGCCGACCTCAACGTCTACGAAGGGGTGGCCCACGCGGACTACTCTCAACTCGCGAACACCCCGGAGTGCGCCGAGCACTACGCCGAGTTGAACGCGTTCGTCTCGCGGCACCTCGCGAGATAAGCGAGGCGCGAGACCCCGTAGCGAAATCGACCGAACTGCAGTACGCTCGACGGATGACCATTCTCCAGGCGATCGGAAACACATCGATGGTTCGGCTGCGCAAGGTCGTGCCGCCCCATTGCGGAGAGATCTACGTCAAGCTCGAGTGGGAGAACCCCACCGGGAGCATGAAGGACCGCATGGCGAGCGCGGTCATCTCGCGGGCCGAAGAGGACGGCCGGCTGAAGCCGGGATACACCGTTATCGAGTACACGGGCGGCAGCACGGGTGCTTCGCTCGCGTTGGTGTGCGCCGCGAAGGGTTATCGCATCCACATCGTCACCTCCGATGCGTTCAGCCCGGAGAAACGCGATCAAATGCGGGCGCTGGGAGCGGAGCTGACCCTCGTCCCCAGCGAGGGCGGGCTCACCACCAAGAAGCTCATTCTCGACATGATCGAGAAAGCGCGCGAGTTGGGCCGCGAACCGCGCACATACCTGACCGACCAGCTCAACAACCAGGACAGCATCACGGGCTACCATGCGCTGGGAGAGGAGATCTGGAGCCAAACCGGCGGGGAAGTCGACGCGTTCGTGCACTGCGTGGGTACTGCGGCATCGTCGCGCGGGGTTGCCACGGTGTTGAAGCGGCACAAGCCGAACGTGAAGTTGATCGTCGTCGAACCGGAGGAGTCCGCCGTGCTGGGCGGCGGCGCGCCGGGCCCGCACAAGATCGAAGGAGTCGGCATCGGCTACACGCCTCCGCTCTTCGATCCCTCGTTGGTGGACGACATCATCCCCATCAAGACCGACGACGCCAAGGAAATGACGCGACGCCTCGCGCGCGAAGAAGCGCTCTTCGCGGGGACGTCGTCGGGCGCGAACGTGCTCGCGGCGATCCAAGTGGCGGAGCGACTGGGCCCTGCGTCCAAGGTGGTCACTCTCATGTGCGACTCCGGTCTCAAGTACCTCAACACCGACGTGTATCGAAGCAAATAGGCGCACGCTCGTTAACGATCTCCCAAAGCACACCCGATTCCGATTGACGGAGGGGACCGGGCTTTCGTACCTTGGCTGGACCCGAACCACTTCATAGGAGGTCCTGCGGTGCGTAAACACGGTCTGAAAGCCATCGCGATCGCGGCTGTGCTGCTTTCGGGTTGGTTGGGTGCGGCCAATGCGGAGAGCAGCATCGGCGGCGGCGTTCACTATTTACGAAACCTGGGCGATATCCAGACTTACGGCTACGAGGAGAATTCGTTCTCGCTCATGGCCTCGTATCAGTTTGCCGGACCGCTTCTCAAGTTTGAAGCGGACCTCGAATACGTGTTCGACTTCGCCGGTACCGGCGAGGCGATGTGGGAGCCGCAAGCGTACGCGCTCGTCGGCGGCATGATCTACGGAGGGGCCGGAATCGGAATCGGCTACCTGGACGGCGACTGGCAAAACGACCCGTTCTATGCCTTGCGCGCCGGTGTGAACCTGCCGTTGGGCGGTTTCAACCTCGACATGTTTGCAAGCTATCGCTTCCAGAGCGACGAGGAGCTCGAGAATCTCACCGGCGACGACCTGGACAGCATGACGTTCGGCGCGCTGATGCGATTCGGCCTCTAGCGGCGATCGCGCGCTCCGAGCCCGCCATGTGGTACACTTCGACGGTCGGCGCCCTGCGCGCCGGCCGTCCCGCTTTCCAGCTTGCTCCCACATGCGACGCGCTCTGCGATACGTCCTGGCACTGGCGGTGCCGGCGCTCCTGACGAGCAGTCCCTCGTCGGCGCAGCCGGTCCTCACCGACTCGCTGTACCTTGCGCACCACCCCCGCGTGCTGTTCACCCCGGCGGAGCTGCCCGTGCTTCGCGCACGGATCCACGACGGTGGGCGCGACGACGAGGCGTACACGTACGTCCGCAACTACGTGCAAAATATCTATTCGGTGTTGCCACCGACTACGGTGCTGGGCCCGTACTTCGGTCTCGATGCCATGCCCAACCTGGGCCTCGTCGCTCACCTCGAGCTGCCGCCGAACACCGCGGCCATGGCGCAGGGCAAGTTGCTCACCTTGTACCTCGTCAACACGTACGAGCCGGACTATGACGAGGCCAACTCGGGCCTGCGCCTGCGCTCGCTCGCGCTGGGCTACGATTTGTTCTTCGCGGACGCGACCGAGGCCGAGCGCGCGTTGGTGCGCGACGAGATGGTGCGCTACATCGAGCCCATGATCGGTACCACCGCCTACGAGTCGTTCGAGTATCGCCCCTACCTCGGCAATCACAGCGCGATGTTCGGGGCGGCCTTGGGGCTGGCCGCGATCAGTCTGCAGGGCGAGGCCGAAGCGGAGCAGCTCGCGGCGGCGCTGGCGATGGCGGATCGCATCGCGGAGAATCTCCTGACGTACCAATTCGATCCGGGCGGGGCGTACAACGAGGGAGTCTTGTACGCGTTGTGGACGCTGCGCAACCTGGTCTACTACTTCGATGCGCGCGAGCGCTTCGACGGATACTCGTACGCCGACCACGCGACCGTGCGCGCCGTCGAGCAGTGGCTGCCCTATGAGCTGCTTCCCGAGGGCGGCGGGTACTCGCACAATCTCAATGATTCGCCTTACCTGACAACGCCGTTCTCGCGCAGCACGACGTACGTCGACTGGGCGACGTCCAAGTGGAACAGCGGGCTGGCCGCGTGGCTGTGGGAACATTCGGCCGGGACCTACGGCACCGACGTGGGCATCATGGCCGACAAGGCGGGAACGATCTTGTGGCACACCAACGTGCCGCCGATCCAGCCCGACGATATTCTGCCGCTCCATCGGGTGTGGGTGCAGCGCGGCCTGTACCACTTCCGCACTGGCTGGCAGACGACCAAGACCACGATCGACGACGTCGTGTTCACGTTCCATTCCGGAAAATTCCAAGGCGGGCACGCGCAGGAGGACCAGAATACGTTCGCGCTGTACGCCTACGGCGCGAAGTTCGCAATCGACCACGGCGCGGGTGGGTTGGGCAAGGAGAGCGAAGCCCACAACCTGGTGTTGGTCGATGGACTCGGGCAACACAACGCCGGTTCGTCGATCGGGACCGACGGACGCATCGCCGAGTATCTGCTGGGTGGATCCGCCGACTACGTGGTGGGGGACGCGACGCAGGCGTACGCGACGTACAGCGAGTTCAACGCGCCCGGCGTCCCGTTTCCCGGCGTCGATTGGTCGTGGGGCTACAGCGGCGCGAATCCGGTCCAGCACGCGTTTCGACGCGTGCTCGTGGTGCACGGGGAGGCGTCGTCGCCGTACATAGTCGTCATGGACGACATCGACAAGGACGGCGCGCCGCACCTCTACCAGTGGCGCATGCACACGCACTTCGGAAACACGGTGAACACGGCCGCGAGCCCATGGACCATCGAGGGGGCGGGCGCGGCCATGGACGTCCACCTGCTGCACCCGAGCGCGGAATCGGCGACGGTGACCACGAGCGCCTTCGAGAATGGGAACACCGATCCCAATTCGACCATCTTGCGCGTCACGCACACCGCGATCGACCCCCGCTTCGCGCTCATGCTCGTGCCAAGGAGGGGCGGGAGCCCGTCACCGGCGGTGACGCGCGAGCCGTACCCGTGGGGATACGCGTGCTCCGTCGATTGGGGTGGCGGTGTCGTCGATCGGCTGGTTCGAAACGACGCGGGCGCGGCGGTCGCGCACGAGAACATCGAGACCGACGCGCTCGTCGCGTGGGTGCGCGAGGAGAACGGCGTCGTCGCCGCCTACTTGGCCGCCGGTGCGCGCTCGCTCGTCGTGGGAACCAACGCGCTCGTCACCGTCTTCGACGGCCCGGTCACGTGCGAGATGTCGGGGTCCACGATCCACATCGACCGCGCCGACGCCGTCTTTCGGTTCTTCGACTCCGGCATCGCGGAGGTGCTGTGCCGAGAGCAGCCGGTGGAATTCGTCCTGGTCGGCGGCTACCTCGTGACGGCCGCCGCGACTCCCGTGCCCAACGTACCACCGCCAACCGCGTGGACGCTGGCCGCGCACCCGAACCCGTTCAATTCCCGCACCACCTTGACGTACACCGTCCCGGCCGACGGTCCGGTGACGGTGGCCGTGTTCGACGCGCGCGGGGCGAGGGTCGCGACGCTGGTGCATCGGGAGTTCCGGCGCACCGGCGATCACCGCGTCGAATGGGATGGCCGCACGGACGGAAATCGGTCTGCTGCGTCGGGCGTCTACTTCGCGCGCGTCGAGCAAAACGGCGCGTACCGGGCGAGCAAGATGGTGCTGCTGAAGTAACCGGTCAATGACATCCGGCGCCGGCTCTCCTAATACCGCTCCAGGCGCCACAAGAACATCCCCGGCGGGGAATGCCGGCTGACGATGGGGAGTCCCGTGTTGCTCTCGAGCCGGAGTCCGTAGTATCCCGCCACCGCCACGTCGTGAGCGAGCAACGGGCTCGGCTCGGCGCGGGAGAGCAAATACACATCGCCGTCGTGGCCCGTGATCAGGCGTCGCATGTCGGCCTGCATTCTGGTTTGATCCGAGGGCTCGGTCAGGTTGTTCTCAAGACTCAGCCACCGGACTTCCGGCGGAAATGCGGGGATCAAGTAGGCCAACGGTCGCGCGTTGGCGATCAGGACGATGGTGCGCTCGGGGTTCGGCAAGGGAGGCACTTCAATCTCCCAGAACGTCTCTCCCCACTCCAGGCGCTCGTGTTGAATCGGCTTCACGGTGGCGACAAGCAGCGCGAGCGTTGCGGTGGCGACGACCGCGGTTCGTGCGACCCCATGGCCCAACAGGTGGGATCCCACGACCACGAGGAGCAGAGGCGCGAGCAACTCGAGCGTCGGTGTGTAACGAATAATGGAGAACATCGCTTCCCACGCGACGAACGACACCACGAAGAAGGTCAGCAAGAAGCGCGACTCGATCGCCATGGCGCGCCACTCGATCCTACCGGCTCTGCGTGGGACGAACCGGCGACCCAGCCAAAGCACGGCGTACACGACGAGCACGCCGTACAGCGCCGCGTACCGCGTGTCGCGAAATCCATTCTGGAGCGACGTGTAGTCGCTGTCCCTGACAAACGCGAACGGAAGGCGGACGGCGTCCCACATCGACAGCGGGATCATCGAGCGATCGGCATACGACCGCGGGTCGGCCCACGGGGAGCGGAACACGTCGTTGTAGAACGGAAAGACGGGATTTCCGAACTCCTGCCAAAGGCGGAGCATCCAGTACCCGTTCGACGACAGGAAGCCGGCCAGGAACGGGCCGCACGCGAGCGCGAGCACCAGCGCCCGGTTTCGCCACGTGTGTTCGACGGCGCACGCGGCGACCGCGAGGCCCACGGCGTGCGGCATCAGCGTCGCCTTGAGCCCCGCGCCCGCGCCGAAGACGAGTGACGCGACCACCAGCGCGCGGCGCGCGGCGCGCGGCGCGAGCGATTGCTGCACGGCCAACGTGCGCACGAGCAAGAGCAACGCGGTCAGGACGAACAAGCCCACCAGAACGTCGTTTTGCGACGCGCCCAGCTCGCCGAGGAAGACCGGTCCGTATAGGCCGGCACCGGTACACAGAGCGGACAGAACCATGCGGGCCTTTGCAGAATGATCTCGGAAGACGATCATACAGATCGCGAATAAGAGACCAAGACTCAGCCCGTGAATCCCGCCCAGCAAGAACCCCAGCAGCTTGGGATCGAGGTGGATCGTGCCCAGATAGAACGGCAGGTCGAGGAACGGATTCAGATACGACTGCCTCTGCGCCGGCGCGTAGTCGAATCCGAGGCGATCGGTGAGGAACGCATACGCGTTGTAGCAGTGGTAATTGCGCAGGTCCCAGTTGTTGTCCTGGCCCATGAGGACCGACACCGTTCCGCACGCGATGAAGCCCAGCGCGAAGGCCGCGAGGTATATTCGCTTCGCAGCCGTCACGCGCGTTCCCCGGTCGGCCCGGGCCGCCGTATGACGGCTACCAAGTTCTTCCCGAGCACGCGCGAGCATCCCATGCGGTCGAAGACGCGACTCATCGGAAACACGAAGCGGTCGTAGAGGCGCACCGACGCCGTCGACAGATCACCTTGGCGGCTTCCGACGAGCTTGTAGACGAGTGTGGCGAAGAATCCCAGGCTGTCCGCGTACTCCGCGCGTTCGACCGCGAAGCCCGCCTGGGTCGCGACACGAACGAAGCCCGCGCGGTGGTAGCGCCGATAGTGACCGATCTTGCGGTCCATGCTGGAGTACAGCATACCGAGTGCGGGCACGTAGACCAGGCAGCGGCCGCCCGGCTCCAGCTTTGATAGAAGCACCCGCAGAGTACCGGCATCGTCCTCGATATGTTCCAGCACGTTGACGGTGTAGATGAACGCGTACGACCGATCGGGGACCAGAGCGACGTCGTCGTACACCCGGAATCCCTGGGAGCGGAGCCGCTCGCGCAGCCGCGCGTCCGTCTCCACGCACGCGACCTCGAAGCCTCGATCCCGCACCATGGTCGAAAGCGAGCCCGTCCCCGCGCCGAAATCGAGTGCCTTGCCCCGCTCTTGCGCCGCGCCGACGATGGTGTCCACCAGAAAGCGGTTGTACCGGACCGCGTGCGCGAGCACTTCGAGGTTGTCGATCCCCGCGTACGGCGTGCCGCGCGCGTCGTCGTCAGGGGCCTTCATGGTCCTGGTCGAAGCGCTTGAGGATCGCGCTCATCATTTCCTGGTTCTCTTGGTGGAATCTCTTGATGGCGTTCAAGATGAGTCCGATTCCTTGAAACAGCACGGCCAGCACCTCGAGTGCCGCGGCCAAGAGCGCCAGCGGGACGTGGCTCACGAAGCGGGTTTCGATGTAGTCCTTGACCGGAAGCCAGCCGGCGAGAAGTCCCAGCACGAAGCAAACACCGGCGACACACGAAAAGAAGGCGAGGGGCTTGTAGTCGCGAAAGATGAGGAGGATGCTCTTGAGTACGAGCGCGCCATCGGACCAGGTCCGGAGCTTCGAGTGGCTTCCTTCCGGGCGCGCTCCGTACGGGACCGGGACCTCGAGGATGTCCCGCTCCTTGACGAGTGCCTGGAGCGTGATCTCGGTCTCGATCTCGAAGCCGCTCGACCGCAAGTAGAGTGTCCGCACGAAGTGCCGGCGAAACACGCGATAGCCCGAAAGCACGTCGGTCAACGACGCCGAAAATAGGCTGGAAATGAGGCCGGAGATGACCCGGTTGCCCAGCCCGTGCAAGGAACGAAACGACTTGGGCGCGCTGTGCTGCAAGCGCGTGCCGACGACCATGTCGGCGTCGGTTTGCTCCAGGGCGCGAATGAGCTCGGGTGCCGCGTGCGCGGGGTAGGTGCCGTCGCCGTCCGCCATCACGTAGAGGTCGGCGTCGACGGTGCGGAACATGTGCCTCACCACGTTGCCCTTGCCGCGGCGGGGAGACGGCACGATAACCGCGCCCGCGGCGCGCGCTTTCGCCGCGGTGTCGTCGTCGGACGCGTTGTCGAAAACGTAGACGACGGCGTCGGGCAACGCGGCGCGAAAGTCCGCAACGACCTGTCCGATCGTCACGGCTTCGTTGTAACAGGGCAGGAGAACTGCGGTTCTCGCCTTCACCCTCGCGATTCTAGCGCAGGCAGTCCGGCTTTCCCAACCGGTAGTTTCGGCGGAACTAGTTCGGAGGCGTGAAGACGAACGGCGCGCGGAAGCTGGTGACGCCGTAGGGGATGGCCGGGAAGCGCCAGCCGTGGATTTGCGCCAGCACGCAGTCGGTGACGGACTTCGAACC
>DASPGK010000344.1:0-2214 GCA_035620655.1 Candidatus Krumholzibacteriia bacterium | reverse complement strand
CGGCGCCGAACGGGTACGGCACCGTGTCGAATTGAATGCCGTCGATTTCGCTCACGCGGCGCATCACGCGCAACGCCTCGTCGATCACTTCGGGGCCGACGCCGTCTCCGGGAATCACTGCTATCGTTGCCATCGTCTTCCTTCCTTCTACACCGAACCTACGGAGCGGGTCCTGGCTCGCGTCGAAGGCTTCCCTCCGCTCTCAGGTCCTCGCTCGCATCTGATCGTTAATTCTGGCTCGCTGAGGAAGCTCGCGTCGGGAACCGTCGACGCTCGCCCCGCACCTACACCCGCTGAATCAGCATCGCGATGCCCTGTCCCCCGCCGATGCACGCGCTCGCGACGCCGTAGGTCTTGCGCCGCCGCCCGAGCTCGAGCGCGAGGGTCAAGAGGAGGCGCGTGCCCGTCGCACCCAGCGGGTGGCCGAGCGCGATCGCGCCCCCGTTGACGTTGACCTTGTCGCGGTCGATACCGAGATCCTTTTCGACCGCGAGGTACTGCGCGGCGAAGGCCTCGTTGATCTCGAACAAGTCGATCTTGGAGAGCGCGAGCCCGGTCTTTTCGAGCAGGCCGCGGATCGCGGGCGCAGGCCCGATGCCCATCTCCGACGGTTCCACCCCGACCACGTGCCAGGCCACGATCTCCGCCATGGGCGTCAACCCGTCGCGCGCTGCCGCGTCGCCGTCCGCGATCACGAGGCACGCCGCACCGTCCACCATGCCGCTCGCGTTCCCGGCCGTGACGGTGCCGTCCTCGCCGAAGGCGGGCTTGAGCTTGGCCAGTCCTTCCAAGTTCGCGCGCACGAAGAAGTGGTCGTCCTTGTCGACACTGGTCGACTTGGGTCCGCGCTTGATCTCGACCGGCACGATCTCCTCGGCGAAGACGCCGCTCGTCGCGGCCTTCTCGCCCAGGTGCGTGCTGCGCAACGCGTAGGTGTCCTGTTCTTCTCTCGATATGCCCATGCGCTTGGCGAGCTTCTCGGCGGTTTGCGCCATCAAGAGACCGCAATACGAATCCTTGAGAGCCACCAACAAGGAGTCCTCGAGCTGGCCCTGGCCCAGCTTGAAACCCGAACGCGCGCCGCGAATCACGTGCGGCGCCTGGCTCATGCTCTCCATCCCACCCGCGAGCACGTAGTCCTCGCCCTCGCCGATGATGTGCGCGCCGTTGATCACCGATTGGATGCCCGAACCGCACAGCCGGTTCACCGTCAACGCGGGCACGCGGATGGGGACGCCGGCCTTGAGTCCGACGTGGCGCGCGCCGTAGATGGCGTCGCCGCTGGTCTGGAGCGCGTTGCCCATGACCACGTGGCCGATGCGCTCGGCCGGCACCTTGCTCTTGGCGAGCGCGCCCCGCGCCGCCACCGCGCCCAGGTCGAGCGCGGAAACGCTATTGAGCGCGCCGCCGGGCTCGCCGTCGCCGCGCTTTCCACCCACCCATTCCGCCATCGGCGTGCGCGCGCCGCCCAGGATCACCACTCGCTTCTTCGACATTCCCATTCCTTTCGACTATTCGTACGCCGGTATACCGGTCAGCTCGTGTCCGACGATCAAGGTATGAATCTCGTAGGTGCCTTCGTACGTGTCGACGGTCTCGAGATTACACATGTGGCGCATCGACTGGTATTCGCCGGAGATTCCGTTGGCACCCAGAATCGAACGCGCGGTACGCGCGATCTCGAGCGCCTTGCGCACGTTGTTGCGCTTGGCCATCGAGACGTGCGGGAACTTGAGTTTGCCTTCGTCCTTGAGCCGGCCCAACTGCAAACACAAGAGCTGCATCAACGTGATGTCGGTGGCCATGTCGGCGAGCTTTTTTTGGGTCAGTTGGTAGCCGGCGATGGGCTTGGCGAACATCACGCGGTCCTTGCTGTACTCGAGCGACTCGTGGAAGCACGCCATGGCGGCGCCGATGACGCCCCAGGCGATTCCGTAGCGCGCCTGGTTCAAGCACATGAGCGCGCACTTGAGCCCGTTCGCCTCGGGCAGACGGTTGGCCTTGGGGATGCGCACTTCGTCGAGGATCAGCTCGGCGGTGTCGCTGGCGCGCATCGAGAGCTTGTACTTCACGGGCCGCGCCTCGAAGCCCTTGCGCTCGCGCTCGACCAAGAAGCCGGTGATTTCACCGTCCAGCTTGGCCCACACCACGGCCACACCGGATCCGACGCCGTTGGTGATCCACATCTTGCTCCCGTGGAGCACGTATTCGTTT
>DASPGK010000343.1:0-2755 GCA_035620655.1 Candidatus Krumholzibacteriia bacterium | reverse complement strand
GGTTCGTGTCATGCCCGGAAAGATCCCATCGAACGTGTAGTCCGGGAAGTACGGCACTCTCTCGATATCGAGGTCGATCGGACTGCCGTTGGGTGCATCCAGGTAATCGAAGACCGAGCCATCCAAGTCCCAGTAGCGGTTGGTGTACGTAACCATATCCACTTGGTCCCAATACATGTACGTGCACGTGCTGGGTCCCGTGCGCACATAGTATTCCTCGTGCCAGAAGCCCCCGTTGTCCCACGAGTAGGTCTCCTCGGTGAACGTGAGCCACCCTCCGGACGGGAGACTCCACCGATGATATGGGAGCAGGTCGTTCCAATCGTCCGTAGGAGAGAGAAACAACCGGCTCAAGTCCACTGTAAAGGTGAAGCTGGTGTCATTCGGCCCCAGCTCTTCGGTGAACGTCACCGGGCCCGTGAGCACATCGCGCACAAAGTCGATCGCGTCTTCGATGCGCGTCCAGCCCTGCATGAAGTTGGGTCGATCGGGGTCGGCGACGTCCGCGTCCAGGTCGGTCAGGTCCGCCAGCTTGATGACGTTGTCTTCGGTCTCGTGGGGCCGGTTACGAATGAAGACAGCCGCGGACTCCAGGCGCTGCAGGACTCCGAGGAGGTCGGCGTGGGCGTCCTCCAGCGCGTCGCCCCCGTCGCGAAGGGCCAGAAACTCCTCGCGGTCCTCCAGGTTGTAATGCAGGACCGCAACCAGGATCGAGTCCGTTAGGGCATCGCTGCGCCTCTGATCGCCATGGAAGTGGAGGTCGACGTGACCTCCCCCTTTGTCGGTGACCGTGACCGACACGCCGTTGTCCCTGCACCAAGTGAAACCATTCAGGTCGCTCACATCGTCGAGCCAGTCGTAGCCGCCGTCGGGCCCGAAGAAATCGACGTCGTACGCGAGCGCGGTGCTGAATCCAGCCCGCACGGCGTGTACCGCGGCGCTGAAGACCAGGATCTCGCCGAGATCGACCACGATGTCCTCTTGAACGCCATTGTCGTCGATGTGAATGCGAAGCTCGGTGTCGGTTTCGCTCTCGACCACATTGAGGTGCGACACGGCGCGGTTCAGGGCGGGACGAATCTCGTTCGAGATGATCGCCTGGATCTGTGCGACGGACACGTTGGAGGGAAACTCCGTCGCCATCCGCATCGACATGACGACGGGTAGTGTGGTCATGAGCTCGAACTGGCGACCGATGAGCATGCGGTGCGGGTCGCGCGGGGTCAGCGCGAACGGCGGCCAGTCGATGTCTCCGCCGGCGTCCTGCCAGGCGTCGAGGCTATCGACCACACCCCAGATCTCGTCGCTGTAGTTGAGCTCGACGATCTCGACGATCGCCAGCCCGAGGTGCGCGATGCCGTTGTTGGACTCGTGGGTCAGCGCTTCCTCGAGCTTGTCGCGGATGGCGTCGAAGCGAACGCCTCGGAGTTGGTCCAAATCCCGATTCTCGAGCGCCGCGAGCGTATCGCCGAGGGCCTGGAATCCGATGGTCGCAACCTGGTCGGCCTTGGTGGGGTCGGGCGGGTTACCGGTGTCGTCGTCGACGGGGTTGTCGTCGCAGGCAATAAGGCACGCCATAACCAGCGGTCCCAATAGGACCGCGCGTAGCGCGTTCACGGGGCTCTCCTTCCACCTGCACCGTTGGGGAAGAAACGCGGGGCGAAGATGGTTGGTCCGGGATGGTGTCGCACCGCCGCCACGTTTGCCGTTCAGGATACCCTAATCGACCAACCGGTTACAAGGGGCTCGGGAACGCGACCGCCCCGCTCCGCGCTCGCGGAACGGGGCGATCCAACTCCCTTCGGCGCGCACGCGCCCTACGGCCGATCGCCGGAGACGGCGGAATCGCCGCGTGTCGGCACCGGCACGGCACCCGCGTGCGCGTCGATCGTCGTCGCGTTGGCGACCGTTGCGGCCTGCGAGCCTGCGATCTCCGACTCGAACGTACGCGCGAGCGCGGCCAGATCGACCGCCGGGGTGCCCGGCTGCTCGAGTACGGCGGCCACGCGGTCGCGGTTCGCGACCGACTTCGCGCTGACCCCGTCCAGCGACGACGCCAGCGTGTACGCTTCCTCGGAGGCGCGGAAATGTCCCGTGCACTCGAGCGCCATGCCGAGATTGTTGAAGAACACCGCGACGTCCTTGCGCAGCTCGGTCGCGCGCGCGAGCGCCGGCAGTGCCTCGTCGTAGCGGCCGGCTTCGATCAGGATGAACGCGAGGTTGTTCATCGACCACGCGTCTTCGGGGTCGATCTGGATCGCGCGCCGGTACGACGCCAGCGCGTCCTCGTTCTGACCGAGCGTGTGGTACGCGTTTCCCTTGAGGCGGTACGCCACGCTGGTCTCGCCCTCGACCGCGATGGCGCGCTCGATGGCCGCGAGCGCTTCGCTCGGACGGCTGGCTTCGATCAGCACGCGACCCAGGTTGAGGTGGGCTTTGACGAGAGTCGAGTCGAGTTCGAGCGTGCGCTTGAATGCCGCTTCCGCCGTCTCGAGACGCCCCGACTTCCACGCCGACATCCCCAGCATGTAGTGGCCCCACGGATTCGACTCGCGTCGCTGCGTGTAGGCGGTGAACAAGTCGACCGCCTCGTCGTAGCGGCCTTCGAGGAACGCGGTCTCCGATTGCTCATAGGTGACGTCGGTGATCACGGGCGTCGGCGTGGTTGCGACTTCCGGCGCGGGCGTCACCGTCTCGACGGCGAGCGCCGGTGTGATCCGCGACTCCGGCTTCGACGTGGTCGTCGCGCGTTGGC
>DASPGK010000342.1:0-4864 GCA_035620655.1 Candidatus Krumholzibacteriia bacterium | reverse complement strand
CGCGAGCTCACCGAGAAGGAAGCGGAGAAAGCGGCGATCGATCTCTCCTATTTCGCGGAGATCTACCTGATGCGCGCCGACGGCTCCGAGGTCAAGCGCTTGACCCACGAGCCCGGCTACGACGGCGGCCCCTTCTTCAGGCCCGACGGCAAGCGCATCGTGTGGCGCCGCTTCAGCGAGGACGGCGCGGTCGCGGACGTGTTCACGATGAAGCCCGACGGCAGCGACGTCGTCCAAATCACCGACTTCGGCGCCATGTCGTGGGCTCCGTTCTTCCACCCTAGCGGCGAGTACTTGATCTTCACGTCGAACAAGCTCGGTTTCGAGAACTTCGAGCTGTACATCGTCGATGCGCGCGGCGAGAAGGAACCGGTGCGCATCACGTACACCGACGGTTTCGACGGGCTTCCCGTGTTCTCTCCCGACGGCAAGCAGCTGGCGTGGACGTCGAATCGTACCAGCGACAAGACCTCGCAGATCTTCATCGCGGAGTGGAGCCACGAGGCGGCGCGCGCGGCGCTCGGGCGCGGCTATTCGCGGATGGACCACAGCGGCGTCGACCATAGGAGCGGGCGTTCGCGCGCGCCCCTCGAACGCTCGGCCGCGAGCGCGAATGTTTCCTTTTCGCCCGAGATTCGCGCGGGCGACTTGAAGAACGACGTCTCCGTGCTGGCGTCCGACGAGATGGAGGGACGCATGACCGGCTCGAAGGGCGAGAAGGCGTCCGCGGACTACATCGCCAAGCGCTTTCGCGACATGGGCGTGATGCCCTTCGACGAGAAGGTCGGGTACTTCCAGACCTTTCCGTTCACCGCCGGCGTCAAAGTCGTCCCCCGCGACAACGCAATGTCGCTCATTTCCGGCTCGGCGAAGCGTGTGCTCGAGGTCGAGAAGGACTTCCGCCCGCTCGCGTTCAGCGAGAACGCGACCGTCGAAGGCCCGGTCGCGTTCGCGGGTTACGGTCTAAAGACGCCCGGGACGAGCGCGTACGACTCCTACGGCGACTTCGACGTCAAGGACAAGGTCGTGCTCGTGCTGGCCTACGTGCCCGAGGGCGTCGCCATGGAGCGCCGCATGGAGCTCAATATGTACGCGGGCGCGCGCTACAAGGCGATGATCGCGCGCGAGAAGGGCGCCAAGGCGCTCTTGTTCGTCACCGGGCCCAACTCGCCCAACGCGGGCGTGCTCTCGAAGCTCGGCTTCGACCAATCGATGGCGGGCTCGGGGATTCCGGTGGTTTCGATCAGCGGTACGGTCGCGGACGAGATGTTCAAAGTCCACAACCAGACGCTCAAAGAGGTGCAAGACGCGCTGGACGTCGAGAACCCGCACGCGGTCGGCACGTTCGATCTCACCGGCGTCACGGTATCGCTCACGACCAAGATCGAGCGCGAGATGGGCGACGGGCGCAACGTGATCGGCTACCTCCCCGCGTTCCAGAAGAAGGATGCACCCGTGATCGTGATCGGGGCGCACTACGATCACCTGGGCCACGGCGAGGACAATTCACTCGCGCGCAAGGGCGAAGAGGGTCAGATTCACAACGGCGCCGACGACAACGCCTCGGGAACGTCGACCATGATGGAAGTCGCACACGCCCTTTCGGACATGCGCGGACGCCACCCCGACCTTTTCCTCTACGACGTCGTCTTCGCGGCCTGGTCGGGCGAAGAGCTGGGCATCATCGGATCGAACTATTTCGTCGAGCACCCGCCGGTGGCCAAGGAGCGCATCGCCGCGTACATCAACTTCGACATGGTCGGGCGCATCAAGGACAACACGCTGATCGTTCAGGGCGTGGGGTCGTCGGAAGCGTGGAAAGGCCTGGTCGAGAAAAACAACGTGCCGGTCGGATTCAGCATGAAGCTCGATGACGACCCCTATCTGCCCACTGACGTGACCGCGTTCTATCCCAAGGGCGTTCCCGTGCTCGCGTTCTTCTCCGGAAATCACGAGGACTACCACCGCCCCACCGACGACGTCGAGACGCTCAACTACGACGACATGGCGCGGGTGGCGAAGCTCGTCACCAACTTGACGCTCGACCTCATGAAGCGCGAGGCACCCCCGGCCTACGTCAAGGTCGCGCCCACCTCGGCGCACGCGGGATCGCGCGCGTCGATGCGCGTCTATCTCGGCACCATCCCCGACTACGCGCCGGGCGACATCGAGGGCTTGAAGCTGTCCGGCGTCAAGGCCGGCGGCCCGGCCGAGAAGGCGGGCCTGCAAGGCGGCGACGTGATCGTCGAGTGCGCCGGCAAGGCGATCAAGAACATCTACGACTACACCTACGCCATGGACGCGCTCAAGATCGGCGAAGCGGTGCCCATCGTGGTGGTACGCGACGGCAAGCGCGTGACGCTCACCATCGTCCCCGAGGCACGGCAGTAATCGGGAGGAGATAAGAACAATGTCAAACAAGCGGATTCGAGCACTCCGGGTGTTGGTCACCGCCGGCCTGACGGCCGTCGTACTCTGGTCGTGCGGTACCGTCCCGATCACGGGGCGCCGCCAATTGAATCTCGTCGACGACGGCCAGATCATGGCCATGGCGGCGTCGCAGTACGACACCGTGCTCATGACCAGCAAGCTCTCGACCAACAAAGAGCAGACCGCGATGATCAAGCGCTGCGGCGCGCGCATCCAGAAGGCGGTCGAGGCGTACTTCCAGTCCAAGGGCCAGATGGCGCAGCTCGCGGGCTATGAATGGGAGTTCAACCTGATCGAGAGCGACGAGATGAACGCGTGGTGCATGCCGGGCGGCAAGGTCGCGTTCTATACCGGCATTCTGCCCGTGTGCAAGGACGAGACGGGCGTCGCCGTCGTGATGGGTCACGAAGTCGCGCACGCGGTAGCCAAGCACGGCAACGAGCGTATGAGCCAAGCGATGATGGCGCAGTACGGGAGCGTGCTCCTCGACGCCGCCATGGCGAAGAACTCCACCCAGACCAAGCAAATGGCCGCGACCGCGTTCGGAATCGGCGCCACGTATGGAGCGCTGATGCCGTTCGGTCGCAAACAAGAGAGTGAAGCCGACCACCTGGGCTTGATATTCATGGCCATGGCCGGCTACGACCCCAAGGCCGCGGTGCCGTTCTGGGAGCGCATGGCGGCCGGAGGCGGCGGTAAGCCGCCCGAGATCCTGAGCACGCACCCCTCCGACGCGACCCGCATCGCCAATCTCAATAAGCTCATGCCGGAGGCGTTGACGTATTACAAGCCGGCGAACTAGCACCTATGCGACTTCGTCAGCTCTGCGCTTTCTGGCTGGTCGCCGCCGTGCTGTCGGCGGCAACGGTGTTCGGCGCGGCGGATATCAAGCGCGGCCCCCAACCCACGCCCCGCGCGTCGCTCACGCCGCGGGTGGGCGACTTTGACATGATGCTCGAGCGCCGCGTCGTGCGCGTGCTCGCCCCGCCCAGCCGCACGCTCTATTTCAACGACAAGGGTCGCGAGCGCGGGATCACCGCCGAACTGGTGCGAGACTTCGAGGAATTCCTGAATCAAAAGTACCGCCGCAAGCTCCACAACCGGCCCATCACCGTGTTTCTCATTCCTACTGCGCGCGAAGGCCTGATCTCCGATTTGCTGGCGGGCAAGGGCGACATCGCCGCAGGTAACCTCACGGTCACCGATGAACGCCTGCGCGAGGTGGATTTCATCGCTCCACCCGACCTGAAGGAAGTCTCGGAGCTCGTATTGACCAGCAAGCGGCGCGGCGCGATGGCGTCGGTCGACGAACTGTCGGGCCAGACCGTGCACGTGCGCGCGTCGTCCAGCTACCACCAGAGCCTGCAAACGCTCGCCGCGCGCTTCCAACGGGAAGGCAAGCCGCCGGTGAAGCTCGTTCCCGTCCCCGACATGGTGGAAGACGAAGATCTCATGGAGATGCTGGACGCCGGCGTCATCGACGTCATCGTGGTGGACGACTGGAAGGCGAAGATGTGGGCGAAGATTCTCCCCAACTTGATCGTGAACGAAGGCGTCGCCGTGCGCACCGGCGCCCACGTCGGCTGGGCCTACCGCAAGAACAGCCCGCTGCTGCTCGCCGAGCTCGAGGAGTTCTATTACAAGTACGAGAAGCAGCGCGGCACGATCCCCTATCGCTTCGCGCAGTACAACAAGCAGGTCAAGCGCTTGCAGGATCCCACGGGACGTAACGACTGGAAGCGATTCGAGGAAACGGTCGCACTGTTCGAGAAGTACGGCGCGCAGTACGGCTTCGACCCGATCATGCTGGCTGCGCAGGGCTTCCAGGAATCGAAGCTCGATCAGACCGTGCGCAGTCCCGTGGGCGCGATCGGCATCATGCAAGTCATGCCCGAGACCGGCGCGTCCTTGAAGGTGGGCGACATCACGGTCACCGAGCCCAACATCCACGCCGGCGCCAAATACATGAACACGCTCATGACGAAGTACTTCCAGGACGCGCACTTCGACGAGCTGAACCGGACGCTGTTCGCCTTCGCTTCCTACAACGCGGGCCCGAACCGCATCGCCCGCTTGCGCAAGCTGGCCCCGGAGCGCGGATTCAATCCCGACGTGTGGTTCGACAACGTCGAGGTGATCGTGTCCGAGAAAGTGGGACGCGAGACCACCACGTATGTGCGCAACATCGTGAAGTACTACCTCTCGTACCGGCTCACGATCCAGATGAACGAGGAACAACGCAAGGCACGCGAGGCACTGACACCGGCCGGGGGCTAGACGATCACCTCACCAGGACGAGCCGCTGCGTGCCGGCCGGCGTCCCACCGACCGTGAGACGGCAGAAGTAGACACCGCTGGGCTGCGCGCGACCATCCACGTCGCGTCCGTCCCAGGCTGCCGTGTGGTCGCCGGCCGGCAATGCCTTGTCTATGAG
>DASPGK010000341.1:0-3773 GCA_035620655.1 Candidatus Krumholzibacteriia bacterium | reverse complement strand
GGTGTCGATGGCCTTGTTGTGGGTCAGGCGCTGTTGGAGGTGCCCGTTGCGCGCCAGCATGTAGATCTCGGTGTTGCCGTCCTTTGATAGCGCGGCCAAGAGCAGGCCCTGCTTGTCCGACCACTCGGCCGCCGTGTTGCTGCCGCTGTAGTTGGCCAGACCGCGCGACTTGCTCTCGCTCAAGACGCGCGTGAACAGGTCCGCCTTGCCGTCGCGGAAGCTCGTGTACGCGACCGCCTGGTTCCTGTCGATCCAGCGCGGCGCCAAGAGCGGGACGGTTTGTCTCACGAGCACGCGCGGGTTGTAGCCGTCGTAGTCCGAGACCACGAGCTCCCACTTGTCGCCGACCTTGCGCGTGTAGACGATCTGCGTCGAGGCCACGCCCTTCTCGCCCGTGACCAATCGCACGATCTCGTCCGCGAAGAGGTGTGCCACGCGGCGCGTCTCCTTGTCGGTCACCTTGTACTTCTTGCCGCCCACGAAGTCGCCGGACCCGATGTCGGTGACGGTGCCCTCGAAGCTCACGTCGGATCCATCTCCAAAGACCCGCCCGCGTACGACTACCGCGTTGATACCGGCCACACCCGCGGTCGCGGGCTCCTCGCGCATGATCTTGAAGAGCCCCGAGAACTGCAGGTCCTGCAGGACGATCTGCTCGATGCGCTGCGCGCGGGGCGTGTGCTCGCCGGCGCCCTGAAACTGCGGGAGCCACAGCGGCACGACGAACACATCTTCCTTGACCACGGGGTCGGGCCACACGTCGGTCTGCGCGGCAGCCGTGACCGGCAGGGCCGTCCATAATAGGCACACGATCCAGCGTAACTTCGTCACGTCGACATACCCTTTCCGATTCGCACGCCGCACCCTGAATGCGCTCACGGCTGTGCCGGTACGAACTTGAAACTAAAATGCACGCCCACGTACTCGTCGGCGTACTCGCGCGGCAGCGGCGGAAACGGAGCGGCCTGAATCACCGCGCGCTGGCACGACTGGTCGAACAGGAATACACCCGACCCGCGCTCCACCGACACGTGGGTGATGTTCCCGTCGCGGTGCACACGAAAATAGACCACCGCGAAACGTTCGATTCCTTCGCTGCCCGCCGGCACCTGCCACGCCGCCGCGATCTTGTGCCGCATACGCGCGATGAACGCGTCGTACGGAAAATCGCCGCCGTCGAACGAAATCCCCTGGGCGGCCTCGCCGGTCTCGCCCGCCAGTGTGTCGCCCTCGGCGGCTCCCGCGTCGCTCTTGGTAATCTCGGCGCGGGGCACCTCGTTGGACTTCTCGTCCTTCGGTTTGGGCTTGGGCTTTGGCTTCTCGATCGGCGCCGCGAGCTCGTCGTCCTTGGGTTCCTCCTTGGGAGTCTCCTTGGGGGTCTCCTTGGGAGCCGGGGCTTCGGAAACCACCGGCTTGGTTTGCCGCGCCGGCTCGGCCACCGCCGCCGTCACCAAGCGCACGCGATAGGTCTCGCGCGGGAGGTACGTCACCTGGCGAAACGAGACCGATACGAACACGATCAGGGTCGCGAGCGCGTGCGCGGCGAGCGATATGACGATGCCCTTGCGCATGGCGCGCCGCTCACCGCTTGCGCTTCGCGTCGCGCTTCATCTCGGTGATCATGCCGACGTCGTTGATGCCGGCCGCCTTGACCTCGCCGATCACGGACATCACCGTGCCGTGCGTCGCGTCCTGGTCGGCGCGAACGAACACCACTTCTTCGCCCGCGGCTTTCAGCGTGGCCAGCGTCGACGACAGTTGATTCGGCTCGACGCGCTCATCATTGATGAAGACCTTGCCGTCTTTGGTAATGGATATCACAACCGCGTCGGTTTCCTTGATCACAGTCGACTTGGCCTTGGGCAGCTTGACCTCGATGCCCGCCTGCAAAAACGGCGCGGTGAGCATGAAGATGATCAGCAGCACCATCATGACGTCGACCAGCGACGTCACGTTGATGTCGGCCATGTTGGAGTATGGCGTTCGCTTCAGCATGCACGTCTCACGATCAGTAGGTTGCGCCGGTGCGCGCCGGGCGCGACGGACTGCCCGACCCGCCCGGGTTAGTAGCGCGTTGCGAGCCCCGCGACACCACGGCTCCGTCCAGGACGCGCGCGATGAACCAGTCGAGTTCGGATTCCTTGCGCCGCACCGCGCGGCTGAAGGCGTTGTACGCAAAGAGTGCGGGGATGGCGGCCGCCAGACCGGCGATGGTGGTCGCCAGCGCCTCGGCGATGCCGGGCCCCACCACTTCGATGCTCGCGGCACCCTCGAGCCCCATGCTCAAGAAGCTGTGCATGATTCCCCACACGGTGCCGAGCAGTCCCAAAAACGGCGCGCCCGCCGACGTCGTCGAGAGCAGATTCAAATGGCGCTCCATCTCGCCGATCTCCGTCATCGCGCGCCCCTCGAGCGCGCCCTTCAAGAGCGAGCGTTCGCCGTCGGCTTCCGCCGGGTCGTCGATCATGAGCACGCCGTCCGCGCCGCGCGACGCGAGGAAATGCCTCGCCTCGATCAGGAGCGAGGCTTCGATCGACGGCAAGTAGCGGTCCGCGTCCTGCATCGCCGAGGGCACGCCCCGCTGCACCACCACGCGCTTCAGCGCGGCTCCGCGTTCGCGCAGCTTCTTGTACAGGCGGGCACGATCCCACACCACGGCCCACGTGATCACCGACATCACGAACGTGAGCGCAAGAATGAACAGACCGAATCGTCCCGATTCGGCGAGGATCTGCGGCAAGGATCGTCCCATCGCCGCGGGCACGGCCGCGAACAAGTCCATATGGATTCCTTCCTCGATGAGTGTCGCCTTCGACGCGAGAGGGACATCGCGTCGAATTTCGGCCAAGGTCTAGCACAACCGCCATACCTTGCCTAGAAAAAGTGCCCGTTCGGCGGGGCCACGTCGGCCCGCTTCGTGCATACCCCCAGGGTGGGGCTCGGTTCCCCGTGCTTGTAGCTCCGGAGCCGATGGGCTATATTTTACTGGCCACGAAGAGCCCCTCGTAATCGAGCCACCCCGGGGACTTGCCCGTCACTGAACGGGAGGTAGCGTCATGAGATTCCGTCGAACTTCCCCCCTCGTCCTCTTGCTCTGCATCGCTTCCACCGCGTCCTTCGCAGTGACCAACGGCCGCGGCGGGGGCGACGGTGGTGTGGTCCTGCGCGCCAACGTCCCCATGGGAACCGTGCTGAGTACCGGAGACCCCGTCTCTTTCGAGTACCAGACGCGCAAGGACGCCGCGGTGCTGGTGTTCAACATCGATTCCGAGGGCTACGTCCACCTCCTGTATCCGACCGCGGGGCCCGAAACGTCGCGGGCCCTGCAGACCTATACGGTGCCCGCCGAGGGCGCGGAGTTGGTGGTCGACGCGACCACCGGCGTCGAGTTCGTGTTCGCGCTCGCGGTGGACGATCCGTCCGCGATAGACGCCGCCGAGCTCGACCGGCTGCGCGGTACCGATGTGGAGGGCGCCGAACCGTATCGCATCGACGGCGACCCGTTCATCGCCGCCAACATGATCGCCGGCGAACTGGTGCGCGGTGTGTCGCACCGCGGCGTGTATTTCGGATACACCTATTTCTATGTGAACGAACGCGTCGAATATCCGTGCTACCTGTGCGGCGCTTGCGACGGCACGCCCGACGACCCCGCGTGCACGGATTACCGCGTGGTCCAGAACTTCGATCGTCGTAACCCGCTGGTGTACCCGCTCAAGCGCGCATACGAGACCGTGGCCGGTGACGCCGAGGTGCTCGCCGACGGCGGCGCG
>DASPGK010000340.1:0-5502 GCA_035620655.1 Candidatus Krumholzibacteriia bacterium | reverse complement strand
GTTCCGCAGGGCGGCAGTTCCCTCACGCTGCACTTGGTCACGGACTGGCGACTGCTCTTGGCCGGGCGCGCCGGCGAATAACCCTTCAACGCGATCGCACGACTCGATCGCGCGGAGAACGGGATAGCGGAGTCGGATTGCCCGCCGCTGCTGCCGGAGCCGCGGTCAGGCGAATGGTCGCGGTGACACCGCTCGTCCCGCTCGCGGGAGCGACCTGAGAATCCAACTCAGCAATGATACGGAATCTCGCGACATAGCCACCCGGAGACAAGGTTCCGGAGGTCGCGAATGGGTTGGGATTGCCGTCGCCCGGTTTCTTCGTCCAATTGACCGACGTCGATCCACCTTGCAGGGTGACGGATACATCTCCGATGGTTCCGTTGAAGGCAGCATTGATCTCGTACGCGACGGTTCCCTCCAAGACCTGGAAACTGACCAGCATTTCGCCCAGCACCGACGCCGCGTATACGTAGTCACCGGTCGCCTGCACGGATGCCGACCCCGCCGTAAAAAAGTACAGTAGCGCGGAACTACCGTCGGCTGCGAAGCCAGGGTCCGAAACATGCTGGTTCACTGCCTGTCCGTGACCGGTGCCGGTCGCGTTGGAGCACGACATGTTTGCGTCCTCCGTGACCTCGACCCGACCCAGTTCCGACGAGCGTGTATCCGCACCGGGGTCGCCCATGCACTCGTCCGGGTTCGGAACCCACGCGAGAATTTGTGTGTCTCGCGAGAGCAATACGAGACGGCCGGTGGGTTCAGTCGTTTCGATCGCGGCTTCGACTGTCTTCGTTGCGACCTGACGGCCGTCGAACGCAGCCGCGATGTCGACGACGACGCGATTGGGCCCGTCGTTGGCGGTCACCTGGGTTGAAACCGACCCGCTGGCGTCCGTCTGTCCACCGACTGGGTCCGCGACCCCGCCGTCGACGTCGAACGTCACGACCGCGCCTTCGACCGGTTGGGGACTGCCGACGTCATTGTTTCGCGTGACGACCGCGGTGAGTGTCACCGGCGTGCCTGGCTCAACCGTCGTTGGGAATGTCGCAGCGATCGAGTAGCTCTCGCGTTCGATCGTCTCCGAACCGACGAGCGGCGTTTCGGCGAGCGCGTGGACGGTGCCCGACGGAGTCGCTATCAGCAGGGCGGCAAACAGGTCGATCCCGACCCGCCCCGGCCCGGTGCGCGTCACCACGGCCGTGTATTCGCCGAGCTCGTTCGAGTTGCCGCCGCAGATGGTCTGCCCGGTGCCACACGTCGCGTTGGCGGTCGTGGGATTCACGGTGAACCGGAACACGGGGAGGTCGATGCGTTGGTTGCTGATCCAAAGTTCGGCGCGTGCGTCGAGGCTGGTGCCCTGGTTCAGGGGCATGGGATCCGCCAGCGTAACCGCGGGGATGCGGACCTCGGCGCACAAGCCATCTAAGATGTCTTCGTCGCGAAGTCCGGCCACGTCCCCGGCCCCGGCAGCCTGGGCGAGATATCGGTAGTGGAGGATCCAGTACAGGTGCTCGATTCCGCCTTGGGAACATAGCGCGGACTTCTCTCCGGCGATGGTGGCGACGAGTTCTGTGGCGAGCAATTCCTGAACATTCTCGATCTCGGTCGCGAGTGTGGTCTCCCAATCGAGTATGTTGAATGTCTGCGCATTCAAATTGCATCCCGAGTACCAGCCGATGTACTGCGCGACACCATCTGACAGGTCGGTATGGATCAGCGGGATCACGATCTGGTCGAGGTAATCACGTGCGAGGTCGAGAAGCCAGTCGCGCCGTGTCACAGAGCCATCGAAGCACAACTCCACTTGCTCGTAGAACGTGTGGTCGCGAGTGGGAATACTTGCGCACATTTGCCTGATCCAGGGTTCGAGCTCTTCTTGCTCGCCGGACGCGGCGCCGGCGCCGCTGAAGTGCGTGATCGGTACACGGATTTCAGTGGTGCCGTCGATCGCGGCGGCGGGTTCGAACGAATCGGCGTCGCCCTGGTAGGCGAATCCGATCAGGCGCTCGGTCCCCGACGCCGACGGGGCCTGGGCGATGGTGAGAATGGCCGGCTTGATCAGCTGCAACCCCGACGGGCCCAGGCGTACGGCACCCTCGAGTCTCCCGTCGAAGGGGAGGTTGTCGATCGCGGTCACCGGGGTGATCGCGATTTCGACGTCGCCCGGGAGGGCATACGGGGGAATGTCGAGCGTGTAGGTGATCCCGGCGTTGTTGGTCGTCGATACCGACCCGCCCGCCGAGCCGATAGTGGCAGTCTCGCGGTTCGAGGATTCGACCGAGACGTTACGATCTTCGGGCTCCTCGGGAGCCGAAGGATCGTCGCTGCAGCTCAAGGAGCCCGCGAATACGAGCGCGGAGGCCCATAGAAAGAGCCAGTTCGAGGGGGACGTTCGACGAAACATGGTGCCCTTGCCTCCTGTGTTGAGGTGAGACACACCAGTCGACGAATCGTCACACGCTACTTTGACGCCGCCGTCCCCGCCACGAACCCGCTCGACCACGCCCACTGGAAGTTGAAGCCGCCGATGCGCCCGTCGACGTCGCAGATTTCACCGCACAGATAGAGGCCCGGACACACGCGGGACTCCATGGTATCCAGATGCAATTGGGCCAGGGGCACACCGCCCGCGGTCACCTCGGCGTAGGTGTAGCCGCGATTCCCGGTGACCGGGAGCGGGAGGTTGCACGCCGCGGCGGCGACCGCCCGGCGTCCGTCGCGCTTGAGGGCGTCGCCGCGGGTGGCGGGATCAACACCGGCGTGCTCGCAGAGCGCGCGGGCCAACCGCTCCGGTAGCCGCTCGCGCAGGTAACCGCCAACGGATTTTCCCCGCAACGATTGCAGCTCGCGGTCGAGCGCGTCCTCGTCCCTGCCCGGGAGCCAGTTCGCGAACAGACCCGCCTTGGAATCGCTCGCGATCGCCTGCAGGTAGTAGCGGCTGATATCGAGCACCGACGGTCCCGACAGGCCGAAGTGGGTGAGCAGCGTCGAGTTGGTAAACGACTCGAGCCGCTTGCCGGTTCCGGATCGCAGCTCGATGGTTACGTCGAGCGTTACACCGGCGAGCGCGCACAGAAAGTGGTCGCGCGGGAGGGTCAGCGGGACCAGGCCCGGAGTAACGAGCGGCGTGATCGAATGTCCCAGCGCTTTCACCAATTCGTAGCCGAGGCCGTCCGACCCCGACTTGGGAATGCTCTTTCCCCCCGTCGCAATCACGACGCGCTCGGCTTCGAGGCGATGCGCCCCCGCCGTGACGACGAATCCGTCGCTGGCTCGTTCGATCGCCGTCACGCGGCAGGGGTGGAGAATCTCGACCCCGACGCGCCGCGCCTCGCGCAGGAGGGCATCGAGAACGGTGTGCGCGTCGTCGGTGGTGGGGAAAAGCTTGCCGGTTTCTTCGCGCTTCAAGGTGACGCCAATCTCTTCGAAGAATGCGACCGTGCGCGCGACGTCGAATCGCCCCAGCACTTTTCGAATGGCCGGGCGCGTCGAGCCCGCGAACGCGGTCTCGTCGACACGATGGTGGGTGACGTTGCAGCGCCCGCCGCCGGCGATGAGGATCTTGGCGCCGAGCTTCTTCGCTCCGTCGAGGACGACGACACGGCGGGAGGGATTCGCGCGCCGCGCGGAGATGGCCGCCATCAGACCCGCGGCGCCCGCGCCGACCACGACGATGTCGCTGCGATCGCGCATGTCGGGGGATAGTACAAAAACGGCGGCACAGGTGCCGCCGTTATTTGGAAGCGATTTGAAAGACGCTCGTCAGCGCACGATGACGACGCGCGTCGTGCTGACGTCGTCGCCGACGATCACGTTGTAGTAGTACAGGCCGTTGGGGAGCGCGCGCCCTTGCGCGTCGCGGCCGCAGAAGCCAAGCTTCTGCACCCCCGCGGGCATGTGGACGCGGGCGCCGGACACGCGCACGCCGGCTTCGTCGATCACCTGGATCTCGACGTCGCATTCAGTCGGAATGCGGACTTCGATCTCGGTGCTAGGGGCGGTCAATTCCGTGACTGCGGGGACGACGGCGTGGTGCGCGTCGAAGGAGATCGTGGCGCCGGAGAGCGCACTCGACGAAGCGATGTGGCTCATGTCGAGCGACGCGGCGATGCGATGCAGGGTAAACGCGTGCGACTTCCCAGTCAGGCCGAGCGCCGCGCACATGCACAAAGCAACGGTGAGCGCGGGGCGAATGCGGTTTTCCAAGATGCGGTTCCTCCGTCTCGAAACAAGAGTCTTGCTTCGGGGCTCCGACGTCTCCAGCGGCCGACTGGGGCTGGCCTCTGGAACTGGTGGGATGCCTGTATTTTAGCAGAGGGGTATGCGGACGCGCAAAGGAAACTTTGCCCCGGAGTGGTCAGGGCGACAGAATTCGCTCGATCCAGACCCCCCGCTCGAGCCGGTACTCGAACCGTTCGTGCAGCCGGTCCTCGTGTCCGTACCAGAATTCGATGCGGTCCGGGATGACCCGGATGCCGGTCCAGTAGGGGGGGCGCGGGACGCTCCGGTCGCGGTACTCGTCCTCCAACCGGGCCACCCGGTCGAGGAGCTCCTGGCGCGACCCGAGTTGGGAGCTTTGGTGCGACGCCCAGGCGCTGATCTGTTTCGCCCGGGGCCTTTGGGCGAAGTACTCGTCAGCGTCCGCGTCACTTACCACTTCGACCCGGCCTTCGACGCGGATCTGGGTCGCCGACGGCGCCCACCAAAAGCACAGGGCCGCCCACGGGTTAACGACCAGCTCGCGGCCCTTCCGGCTCTCGAGGTTGGTATAGACCACGAATCCCCGCTCGTCGGCCTCCTTGAGGAGGACCATCCGGACCGACGGGCGGCCGGCCATGGTGGCGAGGGAGGCGGCGGTGGGTTCGTAGACCCCGGCCGTCATGGCCCGGTCCATCTCGGCGTTGAATCGCTCCACCAGGTCGCGCAGCGTCATGACGCCTCCCGAGCCGAGGGCCGCACCCGCAGGAGGAAGGCGGCGCCCGCCAGGAAGAACAGGATCAGGGCCAGCATCGAGAGCCGGGGGTTGCCGGTGGCGAGGCTCACCGACCCCATCACCCAGGGACCGAGCACGGCCGAGAAGCGCCCAATGGTGTTGTAGTAGCCGAAGAACTGCGCCGACTCGTCGGCGGGAATCAGCCTGGAATAGAAGGACCGGCTCAAGCTGTTGATGCCCCCTTGCGCGAGACCGATGCCGCCCGCGAGCACGAAGAACTCCCACGCGCTCTGGATGCGATACCCCCAGACGCAGATCGCGATGTAGATCACGATCGCGACCAGGATGCCCGTTCGCGCCCCGACGCGTTCGGCCATTCTACCGAATGCGATGGTCGCGGGGAAGCCGACGAACTGGATCATCAAGAGGGCCACGATCAACGTGCCGGCCGAGAAGCCGAGCGACAAGCCGTAGTCCATTCCCATGCGCACGATGGTGTGCACGCCGTCGATGTAGAACCAGTAGCCGAGGAGGAACATGAACACGACGCGATGCCGGCGCAGGTGCTT
>DASPGK010000339.1:0-3022 GCA_035620655.1 Candidatus Krumholzibacteriia bacterium | reverse complement strand
CGAATCGCCTCGACCGGGGCGAGCCGGCTCGCCTCCCAGCTGGGGTAAACCGTCGCCAGGAAACAGATGACCACCGACGAGAGCCCGATCAAGACCAAGTCGGGCCACTGGACCAGGACCGGCAGGGTCTTGATGAAATAGACGTCCCCCGGGAGCTCGATCCGAATGCGATCCAGCACGAAGCAGGCAACCAGCCCGGTCACCAGCCCCCCCAGCGTCCCCAAGACCCCGATCGCGGTCCCTTCGATCATGAACACCGACATCACACCCCGCCCCGACGCGCCCATCGAGCGCAGGATTCCGATCTCGCGCCGCTTCTCCATGATCACCATCGTCAGCATGCCGACCAGGTTGAAGGCCGCCACCAGGATGATGAGGGTCAGCATGAGAAACATGAGGATCTTTTCGATTTTCATATAGCTGAACAGATTCTGGTTCAGCTGTATCCAGTTGTTGGTGCCGTAGTCACGCGTCGAAAGGATTTCCTGCAATCGTCGATCGAAGGCTTCTGCGCGGTACATGTCCTTCACCATCACGCTGACCCCGCGCAACCCGGTCTCGAAGTCGAACATGCGCTCGGCGTCCTGGATATCGATGTAGACGAAGCGCGAGTCGAACTCGTACATGCCGCTGTTGAAGAACCCGAGGACGCGGCACACGTGCGTCTCGGGCTCGACGGCGGAGCCGCGCACGGTCCCGGGGGCCGTGACCAGGCTGATCTCTTCCCCCAGACCGATGCCGAGGTCGAGGGCCAGATCCAGACCCAGCACCGCGCCCAGGCGCGGGACCTCGTCTTCGAAGCCGCTGGTGTCGAAGGAATCGATGGTGGGGCGAATGCTGTCGACCACCGAAGAGACGGCGTGCTCGCGCGCCAGGTCCACACCCTTGACCACCACGCCGCGCAGCTTGGTGCGCCGCCCGGGAATCACCTCGTAGGCCGCCAGCGCCTCGGAGCGCACGAACGGTGCCGTCGCGACGACTTCGCTCTCGGCTTCGATGCGCGTGAGCGCGGTGTCCACACTCGCCCAGGCGTCGGGTGTGCGCGCGAACACCAGCACGTGGGTGTTGAACCCGACGATGCGCTGGCGCAGCTCGGTCTCGAAGCCGTTGATGACGGAGAGAACGATCACCAGCGTCATGGTACCGACGAACACCCCCCCCACCGCAATCGAGGTGATACGCGAGACCAGCGCCGAGCGTTTCTTGGTTTGGAGGTATCGCCGCGCGATGAACAGCGCCCAGTTCATCGCCCGTCCTCGGGACGCATGTGCGGGAACAGGATCACGTCGCGGATGGAGTGGCTGTCGGTGAACACCATGGTCAAACGATCGATGCCCACACCCAGGCCGGCCGCGGGCGGCATGCCGTACTCGAGCGCACGCAGGTAGTCTTCGTCGAGGAGGTGGGCCTCCTCGTCGCCGCGGGCCTTGTTCTCCATTTGATGCTCGAAGCGCCGCCGCTGCTCGAGCGGGTCGTTGAGCTCGGAGAACGCATTGCAAACTTCGAAACCTCCCACGTAGCCCTCGAAACGCTCGACCAGTCCCGCCACCGAACGGTGGTCTTTGGCCAGCGGCGAGAGCGCTTTCGGGTAGTCGTAGATGAACGTGGGCTCCTGCAAGTCGGGCTCGACCAGGGCGCCGAAGACCTCGTCGATGATGACCGAGGCGGGGGCTCCCTTCTCCACGAACACGCCCAGCTTCTTCGCGTTCGCCGCCAGGTCCTTCTCGCCCACGTTGAAGAACTCCATCCCCGTCTTCTCGCGCAACGCGTCGAAGTACCGCAAACGCTGCCACGGCCGCGAGAAGTCCATGACGCGCCCGCCGAAGGTCACCGTCCCGTCGGGTGTGAGCTCGCGGGCGATGCGTGCGATCATTCGTTCCGTCATGTCCATGAAGTCCATGTAGTCGAGATAGGCGGCGTAGCACTCCATCATCGTGAACTCGGGATTGTGGGAGCGGTCGATACCCTCGTTGCGAAAGTCCTTCGCAAACTCGAACACGCGCTCGAACCCGCCCACCAGGAGCCGCTTCAGGTACAGCTCGTTGGCGATGCGCAGGTAGAGCGTCATATCGAGCGCGTTGTGGTGGGTGGTGAACGGTCGCGCGGTGGCTCCGCCGTAGAGCGGCTGCAGCACCGGGGTTTCGACCTCGAGGAATCCCTCGCTCAGGAGAAACCGCCGCATCGTCTCGACCAGGCGCGAGCGCTTGACGAATACCTCGCGCACCTCCGGATTGACGATCAAGTCGACGTAGCGCTGGCGGTAGCGGATCTCCTTGTCGGTGAGTCCGTGCCATTTCTCCGGCAGCGGCCGGATGGCCTTGGCCAACACCTCGAACGACTCGACCTTGATCGTGAGCTCGTCGGTACGGGTTCGGAACACCGTGCCGGCGACGCCCAGGATATCGCCCACCTCGATCCGCTCGAAGCGGCGAAACACGTCCTCGCCGAGGTCATCCTTGCGCACATAGAACTGCAGGCGCCCGGTTGCGTCCTCGACGTGTCCGAAGGCGGTCTTGCCGTGCCCGCGCATCGCCATCACGCGCCCCGCGACGCGCACGACCGCGGCCGCCTCGGCCAGCGACTTCTCGCCCGAGCGCACTGCGGCCACCGTGTGCGTCACCGCGAAGCGGTACGGATACGGGTTGACGCCGTCCTCGCGCAGCGCCTCCAGCTTTTCGATGCGCGTGGCGCGCAACTTCTCGAAGCCGTGCAAGCTCTCTTCGTGCCGTTCTTGTTCTTCTGACATGGTGGTTAGCCCGTGAACTTGTGCAGGTACGCCTCGATGAGCGCGTCCAGGTCGCCGTCCAGGACGCCGTGGACATCGCTCGTCTGCCAGTCGGTGCGGTGGTCCTTGACCATGGTATAGGGGTGCACCACGTAGGAGCGAATCTGGCTGCCCCACGCGATGTCCTTCTGGCCTTCCATCATCTTGTCCTTGCGCGCCTTCTCTTCTTCGAGCTTGAGCGCATACAGGCGCGCGCGCAGGATCTTCATCGCGTTGTCGCGGTTGCGGTGCTGCGAG
>DASPGK010000338.1:0-9781 GCA_035620655.1 Candidatus Krumholzibacteriia bacterium | reverse complement strand
CCCAACGGGTATCGCATGCGCATCGACGCCATCGGCTCCGACGGGCGCGCCCCCGCGGGTCGCGAGGTGGCCGACTATCTGTTGTTCAATCGCCGCGAGCCCGGCGTGTTCTACGGCGGCGGCACGCCCGCGTGCGCGTTGATGGCCCCGCTCGACGCCTTTCGCGCCGCCGGCGGCTTCGACCCCGGGCTGCGTCGCTCCGAGGACGCCGACTTCGCGGTGCGGCTCGCGTTCGCGGGCGGGCATTTCGTCGGTTGCAGGGAGCGCCTCTACCTGCAGCACGCCACCCAGGCGCCTGACAAGAGTGCCGCGCGCAACTTCGAGGCCGAGATGCGCCTGCTCGACAAGCACCGCGCCTATTTGGAGGAGCAGGACCGCTACGCCTTCGCGTGCAATTGGTTCACGGTGCGCTTCCACCACTTCAACCACGACCACGGCCGCATGGCACTGGCCTTGATGCGCGGTTGGCTCGGTCACCCGGTGCTGGTGACGCGCCAGCTCTTCACCACGGTTCCGGCGCGCTTCTTCCACGAGCGGCGATCGTCGCGGGCCGGCCGCTAGAATGAGGGTCCTGTTCGTCTGCCGGATGTTCGACCGCGTGGCCGGCGGCGTGGAGCGTATGGCGATTGCTCTGATGAACGACCTGGCCGAGCGCGGACACGACGTGTCGCTGTTCACGTGGGACCGCGCGAACGCGCAGCCGTACTACCCGATGGCGGCCGCGATCCACTGGCACCGACTGGACATGGGAGACCCGTCGCGCACCGCGAACGCGCTGTCGCGCGGATTGCGCATGCGCCGCTTTCGTTCGCTCGCGCTCGCCGACCCGCCCGAGGTCGTGGTGGCGTTCCAGCACGGGCCCTTCCTGTTCGCGGCCTTGAGCCTCTTGCGCACCGGGATCCCCGTGGTGCTCGCCGAGCGCAACGCCCCCGAGCAGCTCGATCACACGCGCGCGGGTCGGCACCGGCGCGCGATCTTCGCCACCATGCGGCTCGCGCGCGCCATTACCGTCCAGTTCGAGGGCTACGTGCAGCGCTACCCCGCGTACTTGCGCGCGCGCATCGTTCCCATCGCCAACCCGGTGTACGGCGCGAAGTCGTTCGCGGTGCCGGACGCGGACAAGGCCCAGCGCGTCCTGCTCTCGGTCGGCCGCCTCTCGTACCAGAAAAACCACGCGGCACTGGTGCGCGCGTTCGCGCTGCTTTCACCGTCCTTCCCCGAGTGGCAACTGCGCATCGTCGGCGACGGAGAGGAGCGCGCGGCATTGCAGGCGCTCTCCGAATCGCTCGGTGTCGCTGCGCGCGTGTCGTGGCCGGGGGCGGTGCGCGACGTAGCCGTCGAGTACCGCGCGGCCGACCTCTTCTGCATGCCGTCGCGGTGGGAGGGGTTTCCCAACGCGCTGGCCGAAGCGATGGCGCACGGCCTGCCCGTGGTCGGCTTCCGCCACTGCGCGGGCATGGCCGAGTTGGTGATACCCGGTCACAACGGCGAGCTGGCCGACGGCAACGGCGACCCCGGCGCGCTGGCCGCCGCACTCGAGCCCTTGATGAAAGACGCCGCGCGTCGCGGGCGCATGGGATTGGAAGCGCGCCGAATCGCGGAGGTCTACCGGCCCTCGAAGTCGTTCGACGATTGGGAGAATCTATTGAGCCAGGTCGCGCGCGCGTCGTGAAGCTGCTCTTCGGAATCAAGTCGATGAATGTCCCCGGCGGCGGCGCGGAGCGCGTGCTCGCCACCGTCGTCTCCGGATTGGCCGCGCGCGGCCACGATGTCGCCGTGCTCACCTTCGACGCACCGGGCGGAACGAGCTTCTATCCCATGGACGCGCGCGTGCGGCGCATCGCGCTGGGGCTCGGATCGACCGATCGCAAGACCGGCGCGCGCGACTTCGTCGCGCGCTTGCCCGCGCTGCGCCGTGCGCTCCGCCGCGAGCGGCCCCAGGTCGCCGTCGGATTCATGCACAGCATGTTCGTGCCGCTGTCGCTCGCGTCCGTGGGGTTGCGCATTCCGATGGTCGCGAGCGAGCACACGGTCCCCGAGTACTACCGCAACCGGCGCTGGGAGTATCTCCTGCTGGTGCTCGCGGGGCTGCGCTCGGCGCGCATCACCGTCCCCTCGGATGCGATTCGAGAGCGGATGCCGGCGCTCGTGCGCGCGCGTACGGCGACGATACCGAACCCGGTCGCGGTTCCCGCGCCGACGGCCGCGCGCACGGGGGGCACCCAGACCGTGCTCGCCGTCGGGCGCCTGGACGCCGACAAGGACCACGCCACCTTGATCGACGCCTTCGCCACACTCGCCGAGCGCTTCCCGGACTGGCGCGTGCGCATCGTCGGCGAGGGTAACTTGCGAGGCGCACTGGCCCACCAGATCTCTTCGCTGGGGCTCGACGCGCGCGTGACCCTCGCGGGTGCGACACCCGACATCGCGCGTGAATACGCGGAGGCCGAGGTGCTGGCGGTCCCGTCGCGCTACGAGAGCTTCGGCATGGCGACGGCGGAGGCGCTGGCCACGGGAGTCGCGGTGGTGGGTTTCGCGGACTGTCCGGGCACCAACGAGCTCGTGCGCCACGGGGAGAACGGCTGGCTGGTGGACGGTGCGGACGCCACCCGCGTAAGCGCATTCGCGAACGGATTGGCCGCACTCATGTCCGATTCCGACTTGCGCACTCGCTTGGGAACCGCGGCCGCGCGAGACGCGATACGCTTCGACCCCGCGTCCGTGGTCTCCGCGTGGGAGCGGCACCTCGCTCGCGTGGGGGGGATCGCATGACGCTCCCTGCGTTCGCGAGGCGTCCCTACCACCGCGCGCTGCGCGCGCTGCTCCCGCTCTTCGGGCTGGACTTCGGCTGGTACGAAGCGTTCCACACTAAGTGGCCGTACGCGCTGCCCGCCGTCGAGGCATGGCTGCAGCACGCGCGGCCCCGCAGCCGCTCGCGCCGGTTCTTCGCGGCCTACCCGCTCGAGCGCTTCGCTCGACCGGGCGACACCGTGCTCGACATTGGCGCCAACATCGGCGCCGTGTCGACCCACTTGCTCCGGCTCGGCTACGTCGTCCACGCCTACGAACCGGACGCGCGCTGCGCGGAGTTCCTGCGCCGGCGTTTCGCGCGCATCGACCCGTCGCGCTTCCGCCTGCACCACCAGGCGGTGTCGAACTACACCGGCGTGGCCACGCTGTACCGCGGGACGCGCACCACCGAATCCAGCTCGATCCTCGAGCACAAGCCCGGCACCGAGCAGGCGGCCGGATACCAGGTGACCGTACGCTCGATCGGCGATGTGCTCGATTCGGTCGAACACGCGTCTCTGATCCTGATGGATGTCGAAGGGGCCGAGTACGCCATCCTCAACGAGATGCTAACACCGCGCAACCGCGACAAGTTCGGGCTGTGCATCGCGGAGAGTCACGCGCGCAAGATCCCGGGACTCGAGGCGGAGCACGGGCGCGTGCTCGAGGCGGTCGAGCGTCTCGGCATGCAGGACCGCGTGCTCTTGGACTGGCATTGACAGCAACGCCGCCCGGGGCGATGCTGCGGCTCGCGGAATTTTCCACATGTCCATCATCGAGAACGTCAATCAGTTCGGCGACGACGCGCTGCACGCGGCGGTGTGCGTGGTCGGATCCGGCCCCGCGGGCGCGGTGGTGGCCGTCGCACTGGCGTCGGCCGGCGTCGACGTGCTCGTGCTCGAAGCGGGCTCGACGCAACCCTCACACGACCTTGCCTCCACGCTCGGGCGTCTGAACGTAGACGGCGAGGCGGACGTGCGCTTCGGCGCCTCGCGCCAGCTCGGCGGTGCCACCAACCTCTGGTCCGGGCGACTCGCCCCGCTCGAGCCCATCGACCTCGAGCGACGCGACTGGGTTCCGTACAGCGGGTGGCCGCTGTCGTGGGGCGAGCTCGAGAGGTACTACGCGCGCGCGGCCGAGGTCCTCGGCATTCCGGGCCACCGCCACTTCGCCGAAGGCGACAGCCCCGGCCTCGCGACCGGCATGGAAGCCAAAGTGTTCCAGTGGGCGAAGCACGCGTTCAGCGCGCGCGAGTATTTGACCAACGCCGCGCGGGCGAACGACCGGCTGCGCGTGGTGCTCGACGCACCCGTGCGCCGGTTGATCGAAGGCGCCAACGCGCGCGTGGTGGAAGCCGCCGAGGTCGGGCTCGCGGGCGGCCGCACCGCGACCGTGCGCGCGCGGGTGTTCGTCGTGGCCGCGGGCGGCATCGAGTCCGCGCGATTGCTACTGAACTCGACCTCGGTCCGGCCGCACGGCATCGGCAACGACCGCGACGTGGTGGGCCGCTACTTTTCGACGCACCCGAAGGCGAACATGGCCTCGCTGCTGGGGAGCGAGCGCGTCTCGACCCGCCACCCGCTGTTCTCGGACTGGCCGGTCGCGGACGGGATCGTGCGCCACGGGTTGGGCTTCGACGCGGCCACGCAGCGCGAGCACCGCCTGCTCAATCACTACGTGCAGCTCTTGCCGCTTTTCGAGCACACCGCCAACCGGCTCTTCGAATCGATCAAGGGCTCGCGCACGATACAGTCGCCGCTGGTCGATCGCGCGCCGTTGATTCGGGGCGTGCTGCCCGGGCTGGGCCTGCTCGTCTTCGACGCGATGGGACGCCTGGGCGGCGTGCAGCGGCGTGCGAAGACGTTCGTGCTGCGCGGCTTTCTCGACCAGTATCCGAATCCGGACAACCGCGTGACTCTGTCGGATCAGATGGACGCCACCGGAATGCCCAAGGCCGACATCGCGTGGACGTACTCCGGCGCCGATCGCGCGTCGGTGGTCGCGTTCTTCGCCGCCATGGATCGCGCCGCACGCGCGCACGCACGCGCGCGCGTGGAATACGAGCCGCTCAAGACCTCTTCGCACTGGCCGCTGACCGCGCTCCATTCCCACTTCATGGGTACCACGCGCATGGGCGACGACCCCGCGTCGTCGGTGACCGACGCACACGGACGCGTCCACGGCAGCGAGAACCTGTTCGTGGCCGGGCCGTCGCTGTTCCCGACTTACGGCTACGCCAATCCGGTGTACACCATCGTCGCGCTGTCGCTGCGACTGGCCGATCATATGAAGGAGAAGCTGGTATGACACCCACCCCCGCGCAGAATCCGTCGCTCTGGATGAAGCTCACCCGCTACAGCTTCCTCAAGCGTAAGCGATCCACGCGCAACCTCGAGCGATTGTGCCGCGAGTTCGCGAGCGAACGGCGCACGCTGGTGATCCACTCCGAGGACGTCGACTACCGGCCCTACTTCCCCAACGCGTTCGCGGTGACCAAGCGCCCCGACAAGCCCGCCGATTTGCACGTCGACCTGTACTACACCGACCTGCGCAGCATCGCGTCCGAGTCGTACGAGGTCATTCTGTGCACCGGGCTCATGGAGCACGTGCCCGACCCGCAGCGTCTGGTGGACGAGCTCCACCGCATCTTGAAGCCCGGCGGCGAGTTGATCGTCTCCGCCAGCGCAGCCTTCTCCATCCACGAAGGACCCAACGACTTCTTCCACTTCACGCCCTTCTCGTTTCGACTCCTGTTCGCGCGCTGGTCGCGTATTCGCATGCTGCGCGGCTCGAGCCAGCCGTTCGAGACGGTGGGGATCCTCCTGCAGAGGATCCTCCTGCAGTGCCGCGTCTTCCCGCCCGCGCGCCCGCTCGTGGAGCTCATGTGCCTCGCGGTCCCGCTCCTCGACAAGTGCGTGCTTTCCCAGTATTCTAGCGTCGGCACGTCGGCCGCGGAGTTCGAGATCGACTCGATGCTCCCATCCAACATTCAGGCCGTCGTGGTGAAATAGAGATTCTCATGCCGTCTACGAGCTTCTTACAGACCGCACGCGAGTGGCGCGCCCGGAGACGACTCGTCACCTACTTGCGCGCGCATCAGCACTCGCGTGCCGTGGTCGAGTTCCGTGGGTGCCGGTTCTTCGCGGGGCTGGACAACAAGATCGAAGCCTCGCTGTTGCGCGGCGAGCGCGGGTACGACCACGCCAACTTCACGGCCGCGACTCACTTCGTACGACCCGGTCACGTGTGCTTTGACATCGGCGCCAACATCGGGGTGTACAGCGTGGTAATGGCGCGCCTCTCCGGCTCGGCCGCCAATGTGCACGCGTTCGAGCCGGTCGAGCATATTCGTGAGAGGCTTTTGGGCAACGCGGGCCTCAACGGGTACTCGGACCTACGCGTGAACGCGTTCGCGTTGGGGGCCGAAGCGGGCTCGCTCGAGATGTTCCAGGTCAAGCGCGGCCATTTTCGCGGCGGGACCAGTACTTTCCTTCGCAACGAGAACGTCGCGACCCTGGGCGAGGGCCAGTTCGAGACGCGCACGGTCCAGATTCGCACCCTGGATCACTACGTGGCCGAGGCCGGACTGGCGCGTGTCGACTTCATGAAGATCGACGTCGAAGGCTTCGAGCTTCCGGTGCTGGAGGGGGCGGCGCGCACGGTTGCGCGCTTCCACCCCGTCGTGCTCATGGAATACGACGAAGCGCGCCACGGCCGGCAGGGACACGGCGACAAGCTACGCACGTTCTTGAACGGACACGGCTACCACGCCTACGAGTTCACCTCCTTCGGCGACGACTTGGTCCTCTCGCCCTTCGACTTCTCCGGCCAACCGCGCAATCGCAACCTGCTGTGCACGGCCCGTACGCGTTAGACACCGGCGCCGATCGCCGCACCGGCATGCACGCCACCGATTCCAATCGCGAGTATCCGCTCGTTACGATTGCCATCACCTGCTTCAACGCGGAGAAGACGATTGCGGCGGCCATCGCCGGTGCCACGGCGCAGACCTGGCCGCGACTCGAGATCGTCGTGGCCGACGACGCATCCGCGGATCGTTCGCGCGAGATCGTGCACGAACTGGCTGCGCGCGATGACCGCATTCGCTTGATCACTCACGACACCAATCGCGGCTACGCGGGCGCACTGAACTCGATCGTGGCGGCCGCTCGAGGCGAGTTCATCGCCGTCTTCGACGACGACGACGTGAGTACTCCGGAACGCATCGAGCGCCAGTGGCGGCGACTGACTGATTACGAGGCGCGCACCGGCACGCGTCGCGTTCTCTGCTATTCGAATCGCGACGTGATCGTTGGCGACGAAGGCACGCGCGCCGACCCGGTGCGCGCGATCGGACGCGCCGCGCCGGAGCCCCACGGTACCGACGTGGTCGACTTTCTCTTGTGGCACCGCGAGGACCCCGCCTTCGTGTGGGGACAGATGGGCAGCTGCACGCTGCTCGCGCGCACGGCGACGCTCCGGGAGGTGGGCCCGTTCGACGAGAGCTTTCGGCGCGGTGCGGAGTGGGACTTCGCGGTGCGCCATGGACTCTCGGGCGGTCACTTCATCGCCGTCGACGAGCCGCTGATCACGCAGCGCAAGACCGCCACCGCCGACAAGTCGGGCAAGATACCCCTGACTCACACAGTTCGGCTGCGCACGAAGCACCGCGAGTACCTGCGCGCGCGGGGCGTTTACCTGGCGGCGCTGGCCATCGCCCACGCCCGCTTTCACTATGCCCGCGGCGAGCGGCTTCGTAGCTACTGGTACCTCGGGCTGGCGTGCTTATGCAGCCCGTGGCGGGTGCTGCCCAACGAATTCCGCAAGTGGAAGCGATCCCGCGCGACCTCGCTGCGCCCGCTCGCGCGCAATGCCGGCATCCTGTTCGCGCTGCGCGCGCTCCAGCACGTGCTTCGCCTTGCGATGCTGTACTTCGTCGTGCGCGCGCTGGACACCGCGCAATTCGGCCAGTACCAGTTCGTTCTCACGTGCGTCACCCTGGCGACGGTGTGCGCGCTCCCGGGCCTCAATAACTCGCTGATGCAGTCGATCGCGCGCGGCTTCCTGGGCACGTTTCGTCCCGCGGTCCGGCTCGCGTTCCGCGCCAGCTTCTTGGGCAGCGCGGCCCTGCTCGTGCTCGCGCTGTGGTACTCCCGCGACCGGGCGAGTGAACTGCCGCGGGCCTTCGTGATCGCGGCCGCCCTGTTCCCGTTTGCGTACGGGCTCGAGCAGTGGAAGTCGCTGCGCACCGGTGTCGAGGACTTCGCGGGCTTTTTTCGCATGGAAGGCGCGACCGCCGTCGCATTGGCGGTGGCGATGATCGCCGCGGTCGTGCTGTGGCCCGGCGCCATCGTTGTGCCCGTGGCGGCGCTGTTGGGCGTCCAGTCGGTCGCGAATTCCTTTCAAACCGCGCGCGCGCTGCGCCGCATTCCACGCGACGCGAGCTTCGAGAGGGGTGTGCTGGGTCACGGCACACGCACCACCGTCTACTCGGGGCTCAACACGCTCGCCAACCAGATCGACAAGATTCTCATCTTTGCATTTCTCTCACCGGCGTCACTGGCCGTGTTCGTCGCGGCCGAGCGCATCCCGGAGATGACCAAGAACGCGGTGCAGGACATGGCCGCTGTGCTGGCGCCGCGCTTCGCCAAGCGCGCGCGCTACGACCACGCGCTGGACCGATCGCTGCGCGTGCTGGGCATCGCCACCGGAGCCACCATCGTGGTGGCGGCCTTCACCCTGCTGCCCTGGCTCATAGGGATCGTGTTCGGCGAATCGTATCGGGGCGCGATCCCGTACGCGCAAGCAATCATGTGTACCGTCGCCATCGGCAACGTGTCGACCCTGCGCTACCGTTACGTCACCTCCAAGCTGGACGAGAGTGGTCCGCTGACGGTCAACGTGGTCATGTCCGCGACGCGCATCGCGGCCTCCGCGATCCTGGTGCCGTGGCTGGGCCTGGTCGGCGCGGTGGTGTCCACCGCGGTCTATCGTTTGGTCATGGTCGCGGTCGTCGACGTCGTGATCCGCCGGCGCTACTTGCGCCCCCCCGGCGAGGCGGTCGTGCCATGAACGCGTTTCCGCTCAACCTTCGCCGCGACGTGCGTCACTCGCTCGCGGAGTGCATGCGCCGCCACCTGCGGACCGGCGACGTCGTCTACGACGTCGGCTGCGGTACCAAGCCCTTCGCCCCCGCGCTCGCGAGCCTGGGCGTCGTGCACGTGGGGGTGGACATGGACAACGGATTCTACGGAGAGGACGCGGTCGACATCATCGGCGTGGCCGACGCGCTCCCGCTGCGCGCCGGCGTGGCCGACGCGGTCTTGTCGAGCCAGGTCATCGAGCACCTGCCCGATCCCGAAGTGGCGATGCGCGAAGCGCACCGCGTGCTCAAACCCGGCGGTCTCCTCTTCATCTCGTTTCCGCTCCTGTTTCCGCTGCACGCGGCACCGTACGACTTCTTTCGCTACACCGAGCACGGCTTCCAGGCCATGTGCCGCCGCGGCGGCTTCGAAATCGTCGAGGTCCACGAAATGGGCGGCTTCTGGTACATGCTCTCGGTGTTCGGCGACCGCTACGCGAATACGTTGGACCGGTCGATCGTCAAACGCCTGCGCCTCGTCCCCGTTCTCTCGTTCCCGGCGCGCTTGGCATGGTGGGCGCTGCACAACCTGGAAGGGGCCGCGTACGCCGCCGTGGGCAAGAACGTGCGCGGGGCCCGGCGCACCTGGGCGGTGAATTACGTCTACGTGGCGCGCCGCTCGCCGGCCGCCTCGGACCCCGCGCGATGAAGCTCGCGTTCTATTTCTTCTCCTTGGGCGGCAGCTCGGGCGGCGCGGAGCGCATGCTGTGGGAGGTCGCGCGGGCCATGCTCGAGCGCGGGCACGACGTTCACGTGGTGAGCTGGGACCCGCCCTGCGCACAGTCGTTTTATCCGGTTCCTCCGCGCGCGCGTTGGCATCGCCTCGGGGACGGCGCCGGTGCGGGAGTG
>DASPGK010000337.1:0-3835 GCA_035620655.1 Candidatus Krumholzibacteriia bacterium | reverse complement strand
GGCGGCGGGATCGATCAAGAGAATCTTGTCGCTGAAGGTGACCAGGCCGGCGTTCTCCATCGCACCCGGCCAGTACTCGGGGATGGCGACGAAGTCGAGCTTCTCGTAGGGATACTTGGTCCCGAAGTACTCCTCGAGTCGTGCGAGGATGCGCGGCGTGATGGATGCGCCGTGCTTCGCGAGCGCCTTCGCACCCTTGACGGTGTAGATGCGGCCCGGCACGGATAGCCCGCTGATCGCGACACTCTCAAGGGGGCCGACCGCGATCGCGATCAGGTACGAGGACGTGGGCGGCAGGCGCTTGTACACCAGGGTCTTGGTCGACGCGCCGCGGGTTTCCTTCTCGACCGGCGCGTTGGTCACCGCTTCCTGCTGGAGCGGGACCGTGATCGTCATCTGCCAGGGTATCTTGTAGACGGGCTCGTCCCAGCACGGGAACGCCTTGCGGCAATCGAGCGACTCCATCTGCGTGAAGAGATAGCCGCGCCCATCGTGGATCGCGCGGTACAGACCGACGGCGCGCGTGTTGTACGGCTTGGAGAAGCGGATCGAGAGCACGTAGTCGCCCGGCGCGAGGTCGCTCTTCGCGGTCGCGCGCCGCGTGCCGCGATCGCCCGCGTCGGTGATCTCGACCGCGACCGCACCGCCCTTGCCTTCCAGAGTGGCGCTATCCAGCGTCATCTCCTCGGCGTGGAACAGGAAGTCGCGCGTGGTCTTCGCCACCCGCAGGTCGATGCGCACCGAGCCCGTGTAGTCTTCCTGGTCGGCGTCGAGGTTCAACTCGACGGCCTGGAAAGTCGGGGCCACGTTGGGGTCGAGCCGGGGCTCGTCCGCGCTCGCGGGCGCGATCCCCAGCGATACGCAAGCTGCAAGAAAAAGCCCGGGTCGCAGCAAGCGACCGAGCATCGATTCACGAAGCCGCATGGAATATCTCCTCCGAAGTGACAGCGACGCTGCTGGCGTGGCGGATTCTATCATACGGGACCGACCCGTTGGGAGTTGCGGTCAACGCCCGCGCAGCGCGCGCGCGATCCAGATCGTCCGGTATACGGACGTCCAAACCGTGCCGGCCGCGATCACGACCACGACACCCGCGACCAGCGATCCCGGCGACCAACCCGCGCCCGCGCACACGCTCGGGTCCAGGATCGAACCCAGACCCAGGAGGATCATGCGCTCCGCCCGCTGCATGAGACCTACCTTGCACAGGACACCCAGGCTCTCGCCTCGCGCGCGCGTGTAGCTCACGAGCAGCGACCCGCCCAGCGCCACCACGATCGCGACCGCGATCCACCCCGACGAGGCATGGAACGCCAGTCCGGCAAAGGCCGCGAACTCGGTGAAGCGATCGAGGGTCGAATCGAGGAAGGCGCCGCGCGCATCCGCGGTGTGCGTCCCGCGCGCGACTTCGCCGTCCATGACATCCGCGACCCCGCTCACGAACACGAGAAGACCCGCGGTGGGAAAATGACCGGTGGCGTACGCCACCATGCTGCCCAGCCCGCATGCGACCGCAAACAGATTATAGAACAGAGGTGTCAGTCCGATCGCGATCGATGCCCGCGTCACCGGCCGAATCAACCAGTAGAACCAGTTGCGAACCCAGAAGCCGAGCACGAACGACCCGCCGCGGCCGGTGAGATCCCCGCTCGACGAGCGCGCGCCCGCCACCCGATACGCGAGCATGCTGGCGAAGGCGAACGCGACCACACCACCCAGGACGGCCAGCTCGGTCCTCACGCGTCTCCCCGATCGACGGACGCGGCAGCCGTGGCCGCCGCGCGATTCGCTTCCACCGTGCGCATCGCGCGGATGACACGCAGCGCCTTCGGCCACAACAAAATCACGGGAAAGCGGCGCTCGCTCTTGGTGAGCTCGATGCGCACTCCCGAGCGCCGCTCGATCTTGCGCACGATGTAGTCGAGCCAGTCGTCGAAGGTGAGCATGTACTTGAACCAGCGCATGGTCGCGCGCGCCTTGGAGCGCCGGAAGAAGGCCGCCCACCGCCGGCGCTCGCGCCACGAGGGGCGCTTCGCGAGCCGGTAACGGTCGCCCTCGCCGACCAGGCGGCCGTCGCGCGCGGCGTCCTGCAACACGCGACCGTACACGAGCCGAAAGAAGCTGGCCTGGGCCTGGAACACCTCGAGCACGCGCGAGCGCGCCTCCGGTCGAATCTCACCCGCGTACGAGACCTCCATCAGGCGCCGGCAGAAGTCGAGCACGCCGAACGATTCGCCGCGCAAGTAGATCGGCACCCAATCCACCGTGAGGCGACGCGCCGCGTCGATGCGGCGCTCGAGGGCCAATCGGTCGCGCTCGCTGCGCGCGTAGACGATGTGCACGCGCTGCGCGAGGCGCCCACGAAAGAAGTGGTCCTTGGCGTCGGCCGACAGCGCCAGGCCCAGGTCGTACTCCGTCACGACGAAGCACTTGGCGCCCGCCCGCAAACCGCCGGGGTCGTTCAGGTAGATGATGTTCGGGGGCAGCACGCGATTGAGCGCCGCCATGATGCCGCTGTGGCGCGCGGCGGGAAGCCGCGAACCGATCGATTCGTAGAAGCGCAGGTAGTTCTCGACCACCACCACGAGGTCGGCCGCACTCTCCTCGCCGGGCGAAGTGCCCAGCAGTCTCGAGCCGAAGAACACGACCGCCACCAAGTCGCGCCCGCACGCGTCGCGCAACAACTCGACGACGTCGCGTACCTCGGGCGGCACGTGGTCCGCGGGGGCCGCGCCCGCGCGCGGGAATGGGCGCACCACGTCGCCCGAGTTCGAGTCTCGCAACTTCTCCTTCATCTCTCGCTAGCCGGCTCCCCCGGATTCGAATGGTCGCCCTGGAGTTCGCACCTGCGGCTCGACGCCGACCGCGTCCGGTGCGCGACGCATCTGCGAGAGCTTATCACACATGGCCGCGCGCATTCGTTCGACGATCTCGTCGTGGGATTCGCGGCCGCGCCCGTCGTACTCGAAGACACCCGCCGTCTCCACGCGGCAGCGCACCCGGGTCAGCGTGCGAACGAAGTCGGGCAGACGCGCCGACTTCCACAGTCCGTCGATCACCACCACGTGCACCGTCCACTCGCGCGCGGAGAGAAAGGTGTCGAGCGCGCCCCGCTTCCACGGTCGAATCTCCCCATCCTGGGTCCGGTGTCCTTCGGGAAACAGGACGATCGGGTGTTGCGAGGTGCGCGCGGCCTCGGCGAGCCGGTCGAGCTCGGCCTTGCCCATCTTCCCCGGGTAGACCGGGATCGCGTTCATCATTCGGATGAGGTGCGAGACGAGCGGGATTCCCTTCGCGTACCGGTAGTGGGTGACGAAGCGCGGGTAGGCGTCCGGAACCATCTCACCGGCGACCGGGATGTCCAGGAGCGATTGGTGGTTCATCAAGACCAGGATCCCGCCTCGGCCCGGGATGCGCGGCTCGATGTCGAAGCGCGCGCGGCCGACGGCTCGCAGGATCGCGAGGGTGGTCCTGCGCATCACGCGGACGTGCCGGCGCAGCGCCGGCTCGCGGCGCTCCGGTGCGAAGCGGCCTGGCAACTCGACCCCCAATCGCCCCCAAAGGTCGCCCGCGACGTAGGCAATCCCGACGAGCATAAGCGCTAACGCACCAATTAGTTGTCTAAGCAATATCATGTTGAACTATAAGTTGCAGCGGGGTTGGCTCGCGGTGGCCGTCCGCACCGGCTAAATCGCTTGACGCGCCGGGATCAATGCGGCAGAGTATCGTACCACTGCTTCGAGGAGGAGACAAAATCTCTATGTCATCCAGACCGTTACGTGACGGGGCGTCTTCTATTCCCCCCGTTCCCGCGCCGGACCAGTCGGCCGCGACC
>DASPGK010000336.1:0-4595 GCA_035620655.1 Candidatus Krumholzibacteriia bacterium | reverse complement strand
AGCGCGCCGAACACGTTTCGATACACCGCCGACGCAGTGGGTCCCACGTCGACCAGCTTGACGAACACGGCCGAGAACGAGATCAGCACGCTGCCGGCGACGATCTGTAGCTCAGCGCGCCGCGTGGCACGTTCGTCGGTGGACGCCGTCATTGGCCCGCGGACGCGAGCGCGGCGTAGGTCACGTACGCGAAGCGGTAACGCTCGCTCTCGCGCATCGCCTGCGCCACGCGCTCGTGGAGGTCGGGCCGCCACTCGCTCCATTTGGAGATGAACGCCTCGGCCGCCTGGGGGTCGCCGGCCGTCTGCGCCGCGAGGGTTTCGCGCAGCATCGCGGCGACGGCGTCGTGGAAGCGATCGTAGCTCGGGACCAGCTTGCCCGTCTTCGCGTCGAACGAGAGTGCGCCGCGCGCGAGGTAGTAGTTCCACTGCATGAGCTGCATGGTCTGATACACCTGCGCGCGCTCCGGCTTGTTCTTCTGGAGAATGCGGCGCACCCCGCTCGCGTACAAAGAGCGACGCGCGTCCTTGGTGTAGTAGCCCATGCGCTCCAGCTCGGGGGCCAGGTAGAGCGAGACCAAGTCGGCCTTCATTTCCTCCAGCACGCTCGAGGCGTTCTCGAGGGCGGTGTCCAGCTCTCGGCCGTCGGTGGTGCGATCGACGCCCAGGTAGTGCCCGATCTCGTGCCACAGCGTGCGCTGCGTGTTCGATTCGGCCGTGAGGTGGTCCTTGAACTCGGGTGCGACCGCGGCCGCGTACGCGACCCGGTTCATCTCGAAGAGTCCCGGGTCCGCCATGATGTTGCGGCGCAGGAGAATGGTGCGGCCCCACTTGCGCGCCGCGCCCGCCTCGTTGGGAAGGATGGTGGCGGTATTGGCTCCCCGCGACTGGCCGAAATCGGCGACTACGTCGTACACGCCGACGGGAATGTCGGTGCGCACGCGCTTGTGCGGCTTGCCGTCGTTGTACGGGAGCGAATCCTCGAAGCGCTGCAACTCCTTGGTCGCCGTGCGCAACGCGTCGCTGCGCGCGCGATCGCGCACGAGCACATTCAGGCCGAAGTAGGTCTTAACGCCGTAGAGCTCGTCGTCGTAGTTCTCGTAAGAGCCGATCTGTGCGTTGAGGTTCTTGAAGTGGCCCGTCACCCAGGCCGAGTCGCCGGCAGCATAGTCGTTCCGAATCAAGTCCTGCGACCGCGCGCGCAGGTAACCCGCGAAGTCCGCGTCCTCGGCCGCGATGGCGCTGGCGGCGCGGTCCAAGAGCCCGCTCACCTTGACCAGATCATCGGCGTACGCGACCGCGTAGGGCACGGCGTAGAAGGCGACCTGCCCCGGGTGGCGTGAGAGTCCGATCAATTTTTCCTTGAGGCCCGGGTGTGCGTGGGAAAGCGCGCGGTGGCGATTGAGCGCGGCGAGATCGCCGTCGATCTCGTGCTTCAGCGCGCGCCGCACCACCGTCCGCGGGTGGAGGATGCTCTCCAGCTCTTCGGGATGGGCGGCGAGGAACGCGTCGATCTCGTCTTTTGTCACACCCCACGGGTAGACCGCCCCGCCGGGCACCGGCGCGTCGACGGGCAGCATCGGACGCCGTGCGTTGTCGAGTCCCCGTACCACGGGTCCTTTGCTCGCGTAGTAGAGCGCCAAGAGATTCTGCGTCGCGGGCGGAGAGCCAAGTCGCTTGTCGAGATCCGAAAGGAGAATGTGCGACTCGGTCGCCTGGTGGTGACGCATGTTCTCGTGCAGGCGCTGGAAGATCTCGCCCGCTTCGATCAACGTCGCGACCACGGATTTCTCCGCCGCCGACAACGCCGACACGTCGGGGGCGAGCTGCACGCGCAGCGTCTTGTCGACGATTGGCTGCGTCTCCGAGAGCGGCGCGTATCCCTCCGGGAGGTCCTGCGCGACGGCCGGCAGCGCGGCCAACACGCACATCACGATCACGACCGGCGTACGCATGGCGAGTCCTCCTACTCGTTCTCCCAGTGGCGGTCGACCTCGGGGTACTTCTCGAGATAGCCGCGGAACAGCTTCTTGATCTCGTTCAGTCGCGCGGGCGTCTTGGCCTCGAAACGCAGCACCAGCTCGGGCAGGTTCGACGATGCGCGCACCAGCCCCCAGCCGTCGTCGAACACCACGCGCGCGCCGTTGATGTCGACCACGCGCGCGAAGTCCTTCTTCAAGTCGGCGGTCAACCGTTCCACCACGCCGTACTTCACTTCGTCGGCGCATTTGACGTTGATTGCGGGCGTCGATAGGTAGCTCGGCGTCCCGGCCATGATGCGCGAGAGCGGCTCGCCCCGCGCCGCGACGTATTCGACGAACCGAAGCCCGCCGTAGATGCCGTCGTCGAAGCCGTAGTAGTTCTCCACGAAGAAGACATGCCCGCTCATCTCGCCCGCGAGCGCCGCCTTCTCTTCTTGCAGTTTCTTCTTGATGTGCGAGTGCCCCGTCTTCCACATGATGGGGACGCCGCCGTGGGCATGAATGTCGTCCTCGAGCGCCTGCGTGCATTTCACGTCGAAAACGATCTTCCCGCCCGGGACGCGCTCGAGTACCTGGCGCGCGAGCAGGATCATGTAGCGGTCGGGCCAGATCACGTCGCCCTTCTCGTCCACCACGCCGAAGCGGTCGCCGTCGCCGTCGAACGCGAGACCCAGGTCCGCGCCCTCGGCGCGCACGCGGCTTCCGAGCGCTTCGACGGTGTCGGTGCGCGCGGGGTCGGGCTCGTGGTTGGGAAAGTCGGGGTCGAGTTCGGTGAACTGTTCGACCACGTGGAGCCCGGCGTCCCTGAAGATGCGGGGGGCGAACGCGCCCGCGGTGCCGTTGCCGGTATCGATGACGACCTTGAGCGGGCGCTTGATCTTCACGCGCGCGCCCAAGTCCGTCGCGTAGTCGCAGAAGATCGTGGCTTCCGCGTAATCGCCGCGCCCGTCGACGAAATCCTCGCGCGCGATGATATCGTATAGCTCCTGGATCTCGGACGCGACCAGGGTGGACGAAAAACCGGCCGCGAGCTTGAGACCGTTCCACCCTTTCGGGTTGTGGCTGCCGGTCACCATCGCGCCGCCCTTGACCTTGAAGCGGTACTGCGACCAGTACATCATGGGTGTGAGACACATGCCCACCATGATCACGTTGCGCCCGCTCGCGCGCAGCCCCTTGACCAGGCCGTCCTTGATCTCGACCGACCCGAAGCGGCTGTCGTATCCGACCACCATGTCGTCGATGCCCTTGCGCGCGAGCATGGTCCCGAAGCCGCGCCCGACCCATTCCGCGCTCTTCGCGTTGAGCTCGTCGTCGGATACGCGGCCGCGAATGTCGTACTCGCGGAACATGGTCTTCTTCAAAGACGGCAAAGCAACCCTCCCGGCTAGTCGGCGTCGACCGCGAGTGCGGTGATGGTGACGCCGGCGATGGCTCCGTAGGCGCGCATCAGGTCGCGCTCGCCGAGCGATTCGCTCGCCGAGGGCGCGTGTACGCGCAGGCGAATGGGGTCGAGCCGCAGATCGAGCGCGTCCAGCGTGCGCCACCCGTCGACGTACGCTTCGACCCACATGTGTCCGACGAACGCGCGCTCGGCTTCTCCGAACGCGAGGCCCACGACCGGGCGCGCCGGAATGCCCGCCGCGCGCAGGAGCGCGACCGTGAGCAGCGAGTGCTCCGTGCAATCGCCCGAACGCGAGCGCAAGACGTCGAGCGCGGACGCGTAGCCGTGCTCCATGCTCTTGTCGGCGATGTACTCGTTGACCCATTGCGCGATCGCGCGCGCGAGCGGCCACCCGTCCACGTGGGCAGCGGCGCGAATGCTGTCGGCGACCGCGCGCACCGCGGCGGCGTCGGACTGGATGAAGCGGTCGGACTTGAGGAACGCGGCGAGCCCGGCGCCGTTGGTCGTTTGGCGATTGACGGTGTCGCGCGTGAGGACGAGCGTCACCGAGCGCCCCTCGCGCGAGCGCTCCTTCTGGTTGGGCCCGTCCATGGGGGCCACGGGCGGCGTGCCGGGAAAATCGAGCCGCAGCGGGACGCGGTCGACCTTGGCCACCGGGGTCGGGAAATTGTCGCAGCGCAGCATCGACTGTCGAATGATGTCGAAGTCCGGCTCGATCTCGATCGTGGCCAGCTCTTCCTGCGAGACGCGCGCGATCTCGATCTCGATGCCGAGCTGGCGCACCAGCGTGCGGTTGACGTCGCCGTGCGAGTCGTACCACGTGGTCGACGACGGCGTGTCGGCCCCGTCGTCGTACTCGTCGACGGCGGTCAGGCGGACGCCTTCGACCGTCGTAGTTTCGCCCCGCACCATGCGCGCTTTCCGGAAACTCCCTTCCGAGACGTCGAAGAGCACGACCGTCGTCTCGGGGGCGGCACGCGCGAGCCAGTCTCGCACGCGCTCGGTCGCGAGCGCCTCGGAACACGCGGCCGGGTCCCACGCGATGGTCTTGCGCACGGTTGCCCCGCCCACCTTGGATTCGTAGCGCACCGAATCGCCTTCGAGCACCGCCGCCGCGCTGAAGCTCGATAGCGAGCTCTCCACGCGCGAGCGGCGAAACGCGCCGTCGGCACTCGAAATCTCTTCCGTGAACATCATCATGGAAATGGG